>NZ_JAEQDE010000022.1:0-210894 GCF_020737865.1 Microcoleus sp. PH2017_35_SFW_U_B | reverse complement strand
ACAAGGGTATGGCTTTTCTAATTTTGATAATTTTAGAAATCGCGTATTAGCTTGTTTCTTGCATTAGATAAAATTATCACCATAAGTTCTGGAGAGCCGAAAGTTCGCATTTGGACTCTTCAAGAATCCCCGTCCCGGAGCGGGCTGGGGAGTATCAATTGTAGACGAATTCGGCATAAAAACAACCATTTCTAGGAAGGATTCTCACTTCTCGGATCTCGGCATAATCCAGATTAGAAGGCATTTGAATTTGAAAGTTCTTCAATCCGAACCAAGCCTTAACTTTTTGTCCGAGAGGGATAGAAATTCGACCATCAATCAACTTTTTACCAAGCGCCTGTTTCGGATAGGCAATTAAGTGAAGCCCGCCAGGAGTACGGTAATTTGGAAATTTCGGTCTAGATTCAAGCTTTCCTTCACGAAACAATTTAATCAATCCTTTGAAAGATTTTACCGACTCACCGACAGCACCACAAGTCTGTTGAGCTGCTTGAGCGCATAAAGCTCCGTAATGAGGATTGCGTTTTAACTCGTTGATTACGTCAAACGGGCGGACAAAAATATGACCCTTAAAGTATGCTTGACGAACGTAGTAAACCGCACAGTTATGTAGTTTGTTTGACTCTTGACAAATATATTCTAGAACTGCTTTCAACTTTTGATCGGGCTTAATCAATACCTGCTGACATCCAAACACGCCAGTCACCTTGTTGATGTAATGTGTTGATTATACACTACCTGTCGATGGAGTCAATAGTCTTATGGCGAGTTTGTCAAAAAAAGATTTAGAGTATCGGCACGAGAGCAAGGCCGTCTCGCTGATCAATATGCACTTTGTTTTTATTCCCAAACGCCGTAAAGCCGTTCTGGTCGGCAAAATTGCAGAACGGCTGCAAGAAATTATTTTTGAGGTAGTCACGGAAAACAGGTGGAAAATTATTGCTTTGGAGATTATGCCGGATCACGTCCATTTATTGCTTAATATTAAGCCGACAGACTCCGCCAGTTTCGTCATGCAAAGAGTTAAGGGTAGGGCATCCAGTTACTTGAGGAAAGAGTTTCCCGAATTACTGAAATTACCTACATTGTGGACTCCTAGTTATTTTGTTGGCAGTGTTGGAAACGTTTCTACTGAAACTGTCAGGAAATATATCGAAGAACAAAGAAACAAATAATATAGAATGCTGGCAGCCTTAAGGCTGCAACTGCGTTTCATCCCCGGCTTAAAAGACCGGGGTTCTCACGCGACGCGCTATAGCAGGGGGAGAGTAGGAGAGGGAGAGGGGGAGAGCGGGAGAGTGGGAGAGTGGGAGAATTACCAAATAACGAATAACGAATAACCAATAACCAATAACTAATAACTAATGACTTAAAACAATCGATGCCAAGTCAATTCTTTTGTCGCTGCATTGAAATTCCAGCGCAACAATTGAGTTGCCGGTTTGCCGATAATTCCCGAAAGTCCGATCGCCTTTCTGGGAGATTCAGTTGCCAGGGCGATCGCACTTTCTACCTCGCAAATCCCCCACCTTACCAAATTCTGCACTCCCGCCAACAGCGGCAGAGTTGTACCTGCCAAAGTAGCAGATTCCAGCGGCGAATGGTAATCCAATCTTACCCATGCTGTACCTTTTCTGACTTCCATTTGTCGGGAATCCCAAGGATAAACACCGTCAGGCAAACCCAAAGGAGCCAAAGCATCGCTTACCAAAAAAACGCCTGTGTCGTATCTGCCAGCACGCAGCAAAAAATCAATCATTGTCGGAGAAACGTGCTTGCCGTCAGCAATTAAACCGCATTTTACGCCCGGATAAACGATCGCCGCTCCTAACAAACCCGGTTCTCTGTGATGCAAACTCGGCATCGCATTAAAAGCGTGAGTTACCATTGAAGCTCCTTGGGCAAATGCTTGCTGTGCTTGCTCTGCCGTCGCTTGGGAGTGTCCCAGACTGACGGCAATTCCCAAACTTTGCAAATAGGGAATGACTTCACCAGTGCTGTCTAACTCCGGCGCTAAAGTAATTATTTTGACAATATCCGCACAATCTCCTAGAACTAACTTGACATTTTCTATTGTTAGCGGTAGTAAAAACTCAACTGGGTGAGCTCCTCGCTTCTGGGGGTTGAGAAAAGGGCCTTCGAGGTGAACGCCGATTATTTCGGCACTTTGGGATTTATTGGTGGCAGGAGCAGCGGTTTTTGCAGTCCGCATATAATCAGCTATCGTCGAGAGCGATCGCCTAAACTTATCCAGGGAAGTTGTCACCAAAGTCGGCAAAAAAGCATCAACTCCCTGATACCATAAAAATTGACAAATTTTAGGTAAAACTTTAACATCCTTGCTTTCTAAATCTGGGAAAGCTAAACCGAGTGCTCCGTTAATCTGCAAGTCAACACCGCCCAGAGAAACCCAATCACCCGCAGCGTCGATCACTTGCAAATTGGGAGGAGCAATTCGTTTAAATACTTTGTCCATCGAACAAACTTCTTGAATGATGCCCGTGTTGTCAACAGCAAGCATCTGCAAATCCTTGCAACCGGGCAGGCGAGCATTGAGAATATCTGTAGGGGCGGCAGTTGGGGTTGTGGCTTCAGTCATCCGATTTTAGATTTTAGATTTTAGATTTTAGATTTTAGATTTGCTCGCCTCGATAAATCTGCGGGCTCTTGATGAGGATGTGGAGATTTTTGCTTTCTGCACTCTTGGCTTGTCACCAAATTGCTTTCGAGCATCAGTTTGGCTACAAAATATCTAAATTTTAGAACTCTTGCTCTCGTCAAATTTACCCCCCGCAAGTCCCCCCTTATTAAGGGGGGAAACAAGAATAATCTTACCCCCTCCCCGAACTCGCGGGGAGGGTTGGGGTGGGGTGCGTTGTATTTTTGCAAGAGATCTTTTAGTTAACGCCATAACTTAAAATTACCATTAATCTGAAATCTCACATCTGAAAATTGCATGAGTCAACCGACAGTTGGAATTATCATGGGCAGCGATTCGGATTTGCCTACCATGTCTGAAGCGATCGCAGTTTGCGAAGAATTCCACGTACCTTGCTCCGTAGCAATTGTCTCCGCCCACCGTACCCCGGATCGGATGGTGGAATATGCTCAAACCGCGCACCAACGAGGTTTGAAAGTAATTATCGCAGGTGCTGGGGGAGCGGCGCACCTTCCGGGTATGGTAGCATCTTTAACACCATTGCCGGTAATTGGTGTACCAGTAGCGAGCCGCCACCTCCAAGGCCTAGATTCGCTGTACTCGATCGTCCAAATGCCAGCCGGTATACCCGTAGCAACAGTGGCGATCGGCAATGCTAAAAATGCTGGCTTGCTGGCAATTCAAATATTAGCAGTTTCCCAGCCTCAATTGCTGGAGCGAATCCTGGATTACCGGAAAACTTTGTCCGAATCTGTAATGAAAAAACAAACTCAGCTAGAAGAGCTAGGCTATCAAAAATATCTCACTATGAACAAATAATCTCTAAGTGTTGTAGTACAATTGTGGGAAATTTTCGGGGTCTAGCTGAGCTGATAAGTTGTAAAAGCGTAAAAATGATGAAAATGAGTGTCGGAAAGAAAAAATCGAAACAAGTCAGGCGGGAGTCTTTGAATTTGCCAGCCCCTAACTTTTTGACAAAAGTCAGCAGGTTCAAGAAATTACAAAGGACGATCGCCCGCCTCAGTCCGAGTTGGCAAGCCTGTATACCAATAGCAGCAGTCATCTTCTTGATTTGGGGATATGCCGCAGTAGCCCAAACCCCTCCTGCTGCGCCAACCACCGAAGAGCAATTGGCCAGCCTCAAGGTAGGCATGGATACCATGTGGGTGATGGTGGCTGGGATGCTAGTGTTCTTTATGAACGCGGGTTTTGGGATGTTGGAAACAGGTTTCTGCCGCCAGAAAAATGCAGTTAACGTACTGTCAAAAAACCTGATTGTGTTTGCGCTTGCGACGATCGCATATTGGGCGATCGGCTTTGCGTTAATGTTCAGCAACGGTAACGGTTTTATCGGCAGCAGCGGCGGATATTTCCTGTTGAACGTGGCTGACAACAGCCCCGCTATGGGAGATGCTTATCAAGGCATTTTCAAATCCTTAAACTGGACGGGAGTCCCCCTGAATGCTAAATTCTTTTTCCAATTAGTTTTTGCGGGAACTGCTGCTACGATCGTTTCTGGGGCAGTTGCAGAGCGCATTAAATTCCTTGAATTTTTAATTTTCTGCTTGCTGTTAGTCGGAATTGCTTACCCGATTACCGGACACTGGATTTGGGGCGGCGGCTGGCTGCAAACAGCAGGTTTCTACGATTTTGCAGGTTCCGCAGTGGTTCACTCGGTAGGCGGTTGGGCTGCTTTGATGGGAGCGGCATTTCTCGGGCCGCGGATCGGCAAGTACCGCGACGGCGACACTGTGGCGATGCCGGGACACAATATGAGCATTGCCACCCTCGGCTGTTTGATTCTGTGGTTCGGTTGGTTCGGGTTCAATCCCGGTTCGACAATGGCTGTCGATCCAAATGCGATCGCCCACATTGCGCTCACCACCAACACCGCCGGTGCTTTCGGGGGAGTTGCTGCCACAATTACAGCTTGGCTTTACCTCGGAAAACCAGACTTGTCGATGATTATCAACGGCATCCTCGCTGGCTTAGTCGGGGTGACAGCGAGCTGCGCTTGGGTTAACATACCCAACTCTGCCATTATCGGCACGATCGCCGGCATCATGGTAGTTTTTGCAGTAACATTCTTCGACAACTTAAAAATTGACGACCCTGTAGGAGCAACTTCCGTTCACTTAGTCTGTGGCATCTGGGGAACTCTGGCAGTTGGCTTATTTGCTGACGGGCCCACAACGGGAATTTATACCGCTGGGCCGAAAGCGGGATTGTTTGTAGGCGGAGGTTTCGATCAACTAATACCGCAGTTGATCGGTATTATCTCTGTAGGCGGAATGACCGTGCTGCTGAGTACGATTTTTTGGTTGGCACTCAAAGCTTTGTTGGGTATCCGCGTTTCTGCTGTTGAGGAAGCTGAAGGTTTGGATATCGGCGAACATGGGATGGAAGCTTACACCGGGTTTGTGAAGGAAACTAGCTCTGGCAACAGAACAGAAAGCAGCTACGGCGGTTATTCTGGGGGGGGTGCGGACAGAACTACCAAACTTTAGAGCAAAACTCTCAAGCGTGGGACGATCGACTTTCTTCAGCTTTCTGGCCCTAGATGAGCGATTTGTACGTCCATCTAGGGCTTAATTGTGAAAAACCACAATCTGAAATCCCCCGCCCGCAGATACAGTCGCAGACGCACTCTTGAGTCTTTTAAACCAGGTCGATCGTTCTGGCATTCCTTGCTAAAATCTCGCAATTACGTTAACAAACTGGGTTTTTGCGTGCGGCTCAGCTTTAAAAAAAGCTACTTTAGAAAAGCTCTAAATCCTGATACAGTAAGTCATTCGGAATTCCTAAATCTAAAATCTAAAATCTAAAATCTAAAATCGCCTGATTTCTGCGCCAGAAAGTTTGGCAGGCAGATTTTTTATGGTAGAGTAGTGCCAAAAAGCAAAGTTCTGCATCGCCGTCACGCCCAACACAGCACAGTGCTTGATTCTTACAAGAATTGAGGCGAAAATTGAACGGTAAAATTTGATGCAGCAATCAGTGCCAATTATTTCAGTATGGTGCCTGCAAATCGCTTGAGTTTATGGAGAAGTTTGGAGTAGTTAGCAGAAGTAGAACTCATAAATCCCTCTTGGGGATGGAAGTTAGCCGATCGAAAACTGTTCCGGTTTGGGCTTTGCTATCTCTGCTTACCAACGCGGTACTAATTGTCACAGTCGCTCAACTAATCGGTAGGGGAAACAACTTAACAGAAAGTTCCCCTGCTAGTGCTGCACTAACGCCGGAAAGCACTGAAGAACTAATTCGCTCTTCGACGACGGCGACAAACTCTACAAAAGTAGTGGCAGACTTGCCCCTTGCAGGGCCTCGACACAAATGGTCTTACCAGCAGTGGGTGACGCAGTTGGGCCGGGAAGCTGAGGCTGCCGCGGCAAATCGTCCCCCAAAACTGAGTGTTTTGGCTGGAGATTCTTTGAGTATGTGGTTTCCGACGAAGCTGTTACCGCCCGATCGCATTTGGCTGAATCAAGGGATTTCCGGCGAGACTTCCGTAGGTTTGCTGAAGCGATTGCAGTTGTTTGATCGCACTCTGCCCGATACGGTGTTTGTGATGATCGGGATTAACGATTTATTGCGGGGGGCCAGCGACGAAGGGATTTTGAACAACCAGCGACAGATTATCCGCGATTTGCGGTGGGCGCACCCGAAAGCACAAGTGGTGGTGCAGTCGATTTTGCCCCACAGCGGGGAACAGTCTACCTGGGAAAATCGCGATCGACTATTAGCGATTCCCAACAGTCGGATTCGCGCAATCAATCGGCGACTGAAAGAAATTGCTAGTTCCGAAAATGTTTCCTATCTGGATTTGCAGCCGTTGTTTGCGGATGCTGACGGCAATTTACCAACCCAACTCAGTACAGACGGCTTACACCTTAACGAGCGAGGTTATCTGGTTTGGCGATCGGCCTTGCAAATGTTCAGTCAAATGCAGTTGAAAAATTAATCAGTTGACTGTTGTCAGTTGGCAGTTGTCAGTTGGCAGTTGTCAGTAGTTAGAAGGATGAAGTCATATTCTCCCCCATTCTCCCCCTTCCAACACGGCTTACTCCGAAGTCAGGGGTAATGTCAAGTACCTGCGGATAGATTAAGAAAATATAATAGTTGAGCTTTTAGTATACAATGATACAGAATAACAGTTTGTACAAATGGTGCAATCCAAAAGGCAGAGAGTATGGGATTGAGAGTTGACAAATTTAGATGAGTCCGACTATACGAAGTCGGGGCTTGAGGATTGGGGAATTATCTATTAAAGATTCGTTCCGCTAAAACAGGGACTTAAAACCAAATTAACTATTGCATCTAAAATCCTCACATCTAAAATCGGCTCGGTCTTCCCTGCGAATTGCTGAGTATTAAAAGGTAAAAATAACGTGCTCAAAAAAAGTTTCACGATCGGCATCCTCGCACTGTGGCTGTTAAGTTGGCCGCTGATGAACAATGCCTTAGCTCAAGATGCTGCTCCCCCTGCGGCGGCGGCTGCTGCGGTGGCGGCAAGTCCGATCGACACCGGAGATACAGCCTGGATGTTGATATCCTCAGCACTGGTGTTGCTGATGACACCCGGGCTAGCGTTTTTCTACGGAGGGCTGGTGCGATCGCGCAACGTCCTCAACACCATGATGATGAGCTTAGTCATGATGGGACTGATCGGCGTCACATGGACGCTGTGGGGTTACAGTTTGGCCTTTGACGTTTCCACTCCAGTTTCCGAAGGCTTTGGGAAAGGATTTGAAACCTTCATCGGCGGCTTCGACTGGATGTTCTTGAACAACGTCGCAGCCGACAAACCAGATCCGATCGGCTACGCACCGACAATACCCCACCAAGTATTCATGGTTTACCAGATGATGTTCGCCATCATCACCCCAGCTTTGATTTCCGGGGCGATCGTCGAACGGGTAACATTCAAAACCTACTTCTGGTTCGTGCTGCTGTGGTCTACATTCATCTACTCTCCTCTAGCCCACTGGGTTTGGGGTAGAGGCTGGCTGGGGGCGATGGGAGCATTAGACTTTGCAGGCGGCACAGTCGTGCACATCAGTTCCGGCGTATCTGCGGTTGTCGCAGCTTGGGTAATCGGGCCCCGCAAAGATCACTTGAACAAGCCCCACACCCCCCACAACGTACCCTACGTCTTGCTCGGAATAGGGCTCCTGTGGTTCGGCTGGTTTGGCTTCAACGGCGGTAGCGCTTTAGGATCGGGTTCCTTAGCAACAGTGGCTTTTGTCACCACAATGATTTCAACCGCAGCCGGCGGTTTAACTTGGACAATCATCGAATGGGTGCTCAGAGGCAAACCGACAGCAGTCGGAATTGCCAGTGGTTTCCTAGCAGGATTGGTGGGAATCACACCAGCGGCGGGATACGTACTGCCAGTGGGGGCCCTGTTAATCGGATCGATAACTTCCGTTTGCTGCTTCTTCGCCGTTAGCTTGCGAGCTAAGCTGGGATTTGACGACTCTTTGGACACCTTCCCGGTTCACGGCGTCGGCGGAACTGTAGGCGCGCTTCTGACAGGCGTGTTTGCGACTAAAGCCGTTAACGCAGCCGGAAATGACGGGCTGTTTGCCGGAAATCCGGGGCTAATTGTGACACAGTTTGTAGGCGTTGTAGCTACTTACGTGTTTGCGGCTGCCGGTACTTTTGTCATCCTAAAAATTCTCGCGCAGTTTATGGAACTGCGAGTCGCCTCATCTGCTGAAGACCAAGGTTTGGATATCGGCCAACACGGGGAAGAAGCTTACGGTGAGGATTTTGCCGGCGGTTTCAGTTCCTTTGAATCTGGTTCTCCTTTCGCGCCGAAAAAGGTGGGCTGATTTTCAGGGTAAGTTCGATCATCGCGTAGAGATGCAGTTATGTGCGTCTCTACGCTTTTTTTTGTTTTATTTTGAACGAACCCATGAAAGTCGCGCCTCTGTTCGTTACTGAATTAAATAATACCAGTTTCAAAAGAGAATGTAACTTTATACAAGCCACTAAGGAATGAGAATTAAATAACTTATAATTTGATGGTTTTTGTGGGATGGGCGGGGGAGCCCGTCTCTAAAGGACGGGCTCCCCCGCCCATCCCACTTTCGTTGTGTAAATTATTTAATTTGCGATCCTAACCCTTATGCAGTAGTTCATTCCAATCTAAAATCTAAAATCTAAAATCTAAAATCGTATAATCCCGATCGCACCCAGGCCTTCTAAAATCAAAGGTAATTAACCTAGATTTGAACTCAGTACCGCATGGATACTAAAGCTTTTAAACGATCGCTCCAACAGTCTGAAAACTACCACCGCAAGGGTTTCGGACACGAAGCTGAGGTAGCTGGCGTAATGGAGACAGCTTATCAAAGCAGCCTGATCCAGCAAATTCGCGACAACAATTACAGGCTGCAACGCGGCGCCGTCACCATCCGGCTGGCTGAGGCTTTTGGCTTTTGCTGGGGAGTGGAACGCGCTGTGGCTATTGCTTACGAGACTCGCCAGCACTTCCCCTCGGAACGGATTTGGATTACTAATGAGATTATTCACAATCCTTCTGTGAACCAGCATTTGCGCGATATGGAAGTTGGTTTTATTGCTGTGGAAAAGGGGCAGAAAGATTTTTCTGTGGTGGATAGTGGCGATGTGGTAATCTTACCTGCTTTTGGGGCGAGCGTGCAAGAAATGCAGTTGCTGAACGATAGGGGTTGCAAGATTGTTGATACTACTTGTCCTTGGGTTTCTAAGGTTTGGAATACTGTTGAAAAACACAAGAAAAGGGATTATACTTCGATTATTCACGGTCAGTACAAGCACGAAGAAACTGTGGCAACGAGTTCTTTTGCTGATAAGTATTTGATTGTGCTGAATTTGCAGGAAGCTGAATATGTCAGCAATTATATCTTGCACGGAGGCGATCGTGCTGAGTTTCTTGCTAAGTTTAGCAAGGCTTGTTCTGCTGGTTTTGACCCGGATGTGGATTTGGTAAGTGTCGGGATTGCTAACCAAACTACTATGCTCAAAACTGAGACTGAGAATATTGGCAAGTTGTTTGAAAAGACGATGATGCGGAAGTTTGGGCCGTCCAATCTTAATGAGCATTTTCTGAGTTTTAATACTATCTGCGATGCGACTCAGGAACGGCAAGATGCTATGTTGAGTTTGGTTGAGGAAAAGTTGGATTTGATGTTGGTGATTGGGGGTTTTAATTCTTCTAATACTACTCACTTGCAGGAAATTGCGATCGACAAAACTCTTCCTTCTTATCACATTGATTCTGCGGAGCGCATTTTACCGGGAAATCGCATCGAACACAAGCCTTTGGGCCGGGATTTGGTCGTAACTGAAAATTGGCTGCCTGAAGGTAATATTGTCGTCGGCGTGACTTCGGGTGCTTCGACTCCTGATAAGGTTGTTGAGGATGCGATCGATCGCATTTTGGCGATGAAAGCCGCTGTTATTCCCTAATTCTCTGCTTCGCCACTGCACTCGGAATCATCTTTTCCGGCGTGCAGTGCGATCGTCTCGCTTCCAAACAGACTGTAGACTCCAATTGCTATTGATTCCATCTGGATGCTGAAAATTATCTGTGTTAATCTGCGTTTATCTGCGGTTAGTTTCCCTAGCAATTTCTCCCCTGCGTCCCAAAGTTATTTTTTTCACAAATCATGAAAAAATCGCCTTTTTTTTCGGGTAAAAAGCTTGACGCGGGCTGCTTGACAAGGTATTATTTAATAATGGGAATAGTGAAAATTTTTAAATTGAAGTCACCACTTCCATTATCTAAAATATACCCCATAAATCAACCGAAATCAATAGGTAAAAACTCCTTTTTTTGCGCCGCGATTTGAAATAGTCAAAGCAGCAAAAGTGATGCCACAGAAAATGACTAATTAAGCTTAGCGAGAGAGCGAGAGATTGTATATTTGGCCTCTCTTACTTAAGGAGGATGCGAAGAGGAGCTAGTACCTAGGTAGCAAATAAATAGACAGAGTGGTACACTTGTGGACAAATCTACGGTATACCATTTTGTTTAAACCACATGAATTCGCAAAAAAGCTTGGATTGTCAGTAAAAAGACTCGCCGTCTCCTCAACATGAATTGCTAGAATACTTGAAATAATTCACTGTTTTTCCTGTCGATTATACGGTCTGCAAAATTACTCCAAGGAAATCAAATAAAACTAAAAAATGCTGTTGACAAACCCCTACAAGATGTGGCAAAATTAAACAAATAAATCGAGTGTTGAGGCCAAACAATGCTTCTGTCCATCAAGACAAAGTTAAAGCTAAACAAGAACCAGGCAACGGTTATGAGCAAACACGCTGGCATAGCGAGGTTTACTTATAATTGGGGACTAGCTACTTGGAATAGCCTTTATCAAGATGGATTAAAGCCCAATAAATACCTACTCAAGAAATTCTTCAACAATCATGTAAAACCTGAATTTACATGGATCAAAGAGACGGGAATCTGCCAGAAAATAACTCAATACGCCTTTGACAATCTTGGGGATTCGTTCTCTAAATTTTTCTCAAAAAAAGGTGGATTTCCCAGATTCAAAAAGAAGGGGCATCACGACTCTTTCACTATTGACGCGGGCGGTAAGCCTATCCCTGTGGGTGGTACGTCTATAAAGTTGCCGACAATCGGCTGGGTAAAAACCCACGAAGGACTACCTCACACAACTTGCAAGTCAATCACCATTTCACGCACTGCCGACAGTTGGTTTATCGCATTTGCTTACGAACAGAATCATGAACCCACAGTCAAAACTCATGAAATTGTAGGAGTTGATTTGGGAGTAAAAGAGTTGGCTACACTTTCAACTGGCGTAGTATTCCCGAACCCAAAGCACTACAAAGCGCATTTTATAAAGCTGAAGAGATTATCAAGAGTTCTTGCTAGAAAGGTGAAAGGTTCCAGCAATAGATACAAAGCCAAAATCCAACTGGCAAAACACCATGCAAAAATAGCAAACCTCAGAAAGAATACTCTACATCAAGTCACTACTTACTTATGCAAAAACCACGCAACGATAGTAGTAGAAGACTTGAATATTGGAGGGATGCTAAAGAATCACAAGCTAGCACAGGTAATAGCTGATTGCGGATTTCATGAATTTAAACGCCAGCTAGAATACAAAGCGAAAAAGTTTGGCTGTGAAATTGTCGTTGCTGACCGCTGGTTCCCGTCGAGCAAAACCTGTTCGAGTTGCGGGCATATTCAAGATATGCCACTCAAAGAAAGGGTTTATAACTGTGGAAGTTGCGGTCATTCGATGGACAGGGATTTAAACGCAGCCATCAATTTATCACGGTTGGCTAAACCGTGAAAGCTTACGGAGGGATAACCGCTCCCATGCTCCCGACGAAGTAAGAAGCAAATGTCTAGACTTGTCTAGTATTTGTGTAGCAGCGACACTAAACTAAAAACAAGATGGATCGCAGATTTGAGCCTTAAATTTATCTGCTTTGGCCGCCTTGTCTGCCCGAGCAAAAAATTCATCGCCCGGAGCGAGGTATAACAAAAAAAGCAGCACTCGCGCGCCGAATATTTCATGAACAAATCGCTGACTCGCCAAATCACCGCAGGCATCGGCATCGCCTTGGGACTGCTAATTTTTAATGCGGCAACTTCCTACCGCAATACTCTCAAGTTAGTGGAAAACGAGCGCTCGGTGAGCCACACTCACGGAGTTTTAAGTGAACTCGAAGCCACGCTTTCTACCTTAAAAGATGCTGAAACGGGGCAGCGCGGTTATTTGCTGACGGGAGAAGAACGGTATTTAGAACCTTATTACACTGCGATCGCCAACGTTAACACACAATTAGTCGGATTGCAGGAACTAACAGCCGACAACAATCGGCAGCAAGAGCGCCTTCGCGACTTGAAAAGTGCGATCGACTCTAAATTAGCCGAACTTCAAGAAACCATCAATCTGCGGCGCAAACAAAACTTAGCAGCAGCCCTGCGGGTGGTAAAAACCGATCGCGGACAGCAAATCATGGAGGGGATTCGGCAGCAGGTAGCCACCATGACTGCCGAGGAAAATGTGATATTGCAGCAGCGCGCCCAAGAATCTCAAGCCAGTGCTAATTTGACAATCATCACTTTTACCGTTGCTACTGTGGTAGATTGGCTGTTGCTGGTGTTAATTTTATATTTGGTAAAGCGCGATCGCATTTTGCGCGACAATGCCCAAATCAAACAAAATCAACTGCTAGAAGAGCTAGAACGCGATCGCAATTCCCTGCAATTAACCGAAGAACGTTTCCGCCGCGCCATTGTTAACGCCCCGCTGCCAATTATGCTGCACGCTGAAAACGGAGAAGTTTTGCAAATTAACTCCGCTTGGACAGAATTCTCAGGCTACAAATCCTCAGAAATTCCTACAATTGAAGATTGGACAGAAAAAGCTTACGGCAGCCGCAAATCGGTAGTGCCAGCAAATATCAATTGGCTGCACAAATTAAACTCGCGCCTTTCTGAAGGTGAATATATAATTACCACAGCCAGCGGTGAAAAACGAATTTGGGACTTTTATTCGGCACCTTTAGGCAAGCTTTCCGACGGCAGAAGTTTAGTAATTAGTACCGCCATTGACATCACTGCACGCAAACAAGCAGAAGCGGAAATTCGGATGCTCAACGCTACGTTAGAACAGCGAGTCGAACTCCGCACCAATGAACTGCAAGGAGCTAACGAAGAATTAGAAGCTTTCACCTATACCGTCGCCCACGATTTGCGCGCGCCCTTGCGGGGAATGCAGGGATTGGCTGAAGCTTTGTTAGAAGATTACGGCGAAATCCTTGACGAACTCGGTCAAGAATATGCCCAGCAAATTGTAAATTCTGGGCAACAATTAGAAGATTTGATCCAAGATTTGCTAGCATACAGCCACCTGAGCCGCACTGATTTATCGCTGCAAGTTGTAGAGTTAGAATCTGCTGTCGCTGAGGCAATTGCTATGGTACAAGCCGATGCTAAATCCAACGGTGCTCGCATCAGCGTGCGATCGCCCTTATTGCCGGTAATTGCCCATCGCGTTACCTTAGTTCAAGTCATCACAAATCTGCTCGCCAATGCTCTAAAATTTGTGGCAGGCGCATCGCCGCAAGTGCAAATATGGGCTGAGGAAATTCAACTGCCTCCAGAGGGAGAGACAGACAGACAGACTGCGGGAGAATGGAAAAGGGGGAAAGTGGGAAAGTGGGAGCATTCGCAGTTATTGATTAGCACTGGCCAATTGCCTGTTAGCGAAGCCAACGAAGGCGATCGCATCATCCGTCTTTGGGTAGCAGACAACGGCATCGGTATTGCTCCAGAACATCAAAAACGGATTTTTCGCGTTTTTGAACGGCTTCACGGTATCGAGTCATACCCCGGAACTGGTATAGGATTAGCTATTGTACAAAAAGCAGTCGATCGCATGGGCGGTCAAGTTGGGGTGGAATCGCAATTAGGACACGGCAGTCGATTTTGGATAGAGCTGAGGAAAGGATGAGGCAAAGGCAGACGATTTTGCTGGTGGAAGATAGCCCCGTTGATATTCTGTTGATGCAGCGGGCGTTTCGCAATCAGATTTTTACTAATACTTCGCTGCAAATTGTCCGAGATGGAGATGCAGCGGTTTTTTATTTAAATGGTGATGGAGAATACAGCGATCGCGAGCGCTATCCTTTACCTGCGATAATTTTACTAGATTTGAAGTTGCCCAGGCGATCGGGTCACGAGGTTCTGAGTTGGCTCAAACAGCAGCCGCAACTCAAACGTTTACCTGTGATTGTTCTTACATCTTCGAGGCAAACATTAGATGTCAATCAAGCTTACGATCTAGGCGTTAATTCTTATTTGGTTAAACCTGTCGGGTTTGCTTCTTTATCGGACATGATGCAGAGTTTTGGCGAGTATTGGCTCAACCAGACCGAACTGCCGGAACCTATAGAATTTTCTGGTTTATAGTAGCGTTATCCCAATTTTTAGGGTTTATTTCCTCGTTGTCAGACTTTTCCTCGTAATGAGAGATTTGAGATACTTCGACTTGGCTGTACAAGTTTGAGATTTACTTGTAGCGCCGTGAATCTGGGAGTTTGAACTTTGGTCTAAGATTTTGTAATCTCCACTTCTGCTGTCGTGGGCTTGTATCCATTTTTGGGTGGTCATCAGTCATTCCCAATTCTTTAATCTCAAATATAATCAAATCAAAACTGGTAGAAGTTGGTCTTGAGGTGGCGAGTCCTGTATCATCTGTTCCTGTGCGATGAATCCAAGATTGACGGGAGGCTAATCAACCTCGAAAATCGTAAGGCTGGGATTTTTACCAGAAAGAATTGGTTGAAAGCCCGCCCGCCTTTGACGGAGAAATTAAAATTAGACTATTCATTACTCCAATCCTCGGACTTAAGGGTAGAGGTTGCCCTCAAAAGTCAACTGTCAAGTGTCAAGTGTCAACTGTTGAAGCAAGGCATTGACTAATATAATACCCACAAGGTTCGAGAGAAGAAATTAGGTTATGTATCTGTTAGCAAATACTGGGAAAAAACTACCGACAGCATAATCTGTGAGATATAATAAAATACAAGCAAATACAATTAAAAAAATCCGAGGATAGTTAATTAGCACTAAATATTGAAACAACGGAACTCCTCAATAACATATTTTTAGATTCAAGAATGTTTGTGCCAATACAAAAAGCCCAAAAACCATGCTGTCTATTCTGTTGATCGACGACAACCCGAACGATCGCCTGATGATCGAGCGAGAACTGAGAAAAACTTTGCCCGATTTAGAAGTTAAGTCGGCGATAGATGCCCCAAGTCTCGAACAAATCCTGGTCGTCGGGGGTTTTGACATGGTGATTACCGATTACCAAGTGCGCTGGAGCGACGGATTAACTATTCTCAAACAAGTTCAAAGCCAGTACCCAAATTGTCCGGTAATTATGTGTACCGACAGCGGCAGCGAACAAGTGGCAGTCGAAGCGATGAAAGCGGGTTTGAGCGATTATGTGTTCAAAGGGCGACACTTCAATCGGCTGGCGTCTGCCGTGCGCGAAAGTTTGGAAAAACAGCAGTTGCGCGAGAATTACGCAAAAACTTCGGCGCAGTTGGCAATTTCTGAGGAAAGGCTGAGGGTAGCTATCTGCGCCTCGCAAATGGGAACTTGGGATTGGAATATATTAACTGGCGAGGTGGTTTGGTCGGAGGGACACGAACTGTTATTCGGGTTGGAAAAAGGCAGTTTTTTGGGAACTTATGAAGCATTTTTTGCCTTTATTCACCCGGACGATCGCGATTCTATTGCTCGCGCGATCGCCTTTTCTTTAGATAACAAGATAGAATACCAGCACGAATTTAGAGTGATTTGGCCCGATGGCAGCTTGCACTGGATCGCGGCTAGGGGCAAGTTTTTTGATGATGGTACTGGTAAATCGGTGCGATCGATCGGCGTGGTTTGGGATATTACCGATCGCAAGTTATCCGAAGCCAGAATACAGGAAAACGAGGAAAATTTGCGCTTTGCCCTGGAAGCAGCTAACACGGTTGCTTTTAGTTGGGATGTTGTTTCCGCTGAAATCCGCCGTTTTTCCAATGCCCAAACAGAGATAGGTTTGCACCCGGACAGCGCAGTTGGTACTTTTGAGGAAAAAAAGAATGCGGTGCATCGAGATGACCGCGACAGCTTTTTGGCAGATTTGGATGCGGCACTCAGCGGCTCGGGATTTTACGACTCGGAACACCGGCAAGAGCGCCCCGACGGTTCGGTGATTTGGCTTCACGACAAAGGGCGGGTGGTTTTTGACGCATCCGGTAAACCAGTGCGACTGTTCGGCGTAGCGATCGACATTACCGCTCGCAAACAGTTAGAATACGATCGCTCCCAGGCTTTGGCGCGCGAGCGATCGTATCTGCACCGCCTGCAAAAGTTAACCTCCGCCTCAGTTGCGCTCCACTCCATGCTTTCGGTAGCAGACATCGTTCAGTTAGCAGCAGATAGCGCCCGCCAAATTCTGGAAGTCCACCAAGCAGCCGTCAACCTCAGCCCTTCCGCCCACTGGGATGCCGGAATTAGCAAGTTTTCCCTATCCGAAAAATACGCCCAGTGGCAAGATTACTGCGAAGAGCCAGACGGTACGGGCATTTATCAGGAAGTTTGCCGGCACCAACAGGCGATGCGGATGACTCAAAGCGAGTTAGAGGCTCACCAGGCGTGGCGGAAGTTCGGCAAGGCTGCCGACAAGCACCCGCCGATGCGGGGCTGGCTGGCGGTACCGCTGACGGCTCGCGATGGCAGAAATATGGGATTGATTCAGTTGTCGGACAAGTATGAGGGGGAGTTTGGGGAAGATGACGAAAGTATTTTAATGCAGTTGGCTCAGGCAGTTTCGGCGAGCATCGAAAACGCGCGGCTTTATGAGGAATCTCAGCAGGCAAATCGCATGAAAGATGAGTTTTTAGCAACTCTTTCTCACGAGTTGCGATCGCCCTTAAACGCGATTTTGGGCTGGGCGCAATTGCTACGAAATCGCAGTTTCAGTCCGGCAGCTACCGCACGGGCGTTGGAAACGATCGAGCGCAATGCTAAATTGCAAACTCAATTGATTGAGGATTTGCTGGATATTTCGAGAATTATTCGCGGCAAATTGACTTTAAATCCTTGTCCAGTAAATTTGATTTCGATGGTGGAAGGAGCCGTAAATACGGTGCGGTTGGCGGCCGATGCTAAGTCGATCGACGTGGAGTTGGCAATTCTAGATTTGGGCTTGGATACTGCTGAATTTTGCCCGCTCAAAGAGGTTTATGGCGATCGCGAATCTCCGTTAAATCCGAGATTTTTGGTATCGGGAGACCCCGGCCGCTTGCAGCAGATAATTTGGAATTTGTTGACGAATGCGATTAAGTTTACGCCGCGTGGCGGGCGAGTGGAAATCCGGTTGCAGCGATTTGATTCGGAGGTTGAGCTAACTGTTACCGACACCGGAATTGGGATTGCTGCGAATTTTTTGCCTTACGTGTTTGAGTCTTTCCGGCAAGCGGATGCTACGATTACTCGCAATTATAGCGGTTTGGGGCTGGGTCTGGCGATCGTCCGGCAGTTGGTGGAACTCCACGGCGGCAGGGTTTGGGCCCAGAGTCCGGGACTGGATATGGGTTCGACTTTTACTTTCCGCCTCCCTTCGATTCCGGTAAATTCGATCGCCCCTGAGGAAGCGTCGGTGTTGGCTGGCGGTGGTAATTTACAGGGAGTCAAGGTTTTGGTGGTTGATGACGAGGTGGATTCGCGGGAATTTATGATGTTTGTCTTGAGCGATTCCGGGGCGGCTGTCAGGGCTGCATCCTGTGCTGCTGAGGCGTTTGAGGTGGCTTCGGAGTTTGTGCCGGATGTTTTGGTCAGCGATATCGGAATGCCTGAGGAAGACGGCTATTCGCTGCTGTTAAGGCTGCGTTCTCTGGCAACCCAAAGCGGCAGGAAGTTTCGGGCGATCGCCCTGACGGCCTATGCTAGAGATGAAGACCGCGATCGGGCTTTGAAAGCTAGTTACGATCGGCATCTGACTAAACCCGTACAGCCCGATGTCTTGGTGGAGGCTGTAGTCAGTTTGAGGCGTGCCGGGTAATTGGTAATTGGTAATTGGTAATTGGTAATTGGTAATTGGTAATTGGTAATTGGTAATTGGTAATTGGTAATTGGTAATTGGTAATTGGGAATTGGGAATTGGGAATTGGTAATTGGTAATTGGTAATTGGGAATTGCGAATTATGCGCCACTTTGAAACAGGTTTCTCCATTATGTGTAATATCAAATCCGCTCTTCATCGGAATTATTCATCTCTCTTATAGCGGTTCTTAAAAAAGTGAGGTATGCCTGCGTGCCCTATGCCCTATGCCCGATACCACCGCACTGTTGCTGAGACTCGGCTATATAAGACCTTTATTAGCTTGTGTTAATATGCTAAGATATCCAAAAACTACGGTAATTTGGTGGACAAACTTCAGACAGACATAGAGGCAATTTGCTCTCAGATTGAGGCTTTGCGCCGCGAACGCCAACAGCTTAGCACTGGCGCGATCGCCCCAGCGGGGGATTCGCCCCAAGCCATCGCTGATGCTTACCGCCGTCACGCGAGGGAAACAGCACAAGTGTCGGCAGAAGTCAAGGGAATAGATGATGCGATCGCAGCTCTGTCTGCTCAACTGAATCAGAAACAGCAGCTATCGGTAAACTTGCAAAGAATCAGTCCGATGGAGCAGCAAGTTGAAGAGGGAAGAGAGCTCGCTCGCGGACACGCGGAACGGATTAACGAACTGGCGGCCCAATTGTCGGGAGAAGTGAAGGAACTTAAAGCCATTGCCGACCAAATTAGTCCCAGCTACTGGCAGGTTTATTACAAGCCTTTTATTACGGGTTTTAAGAGTATTTCTGTACCCTACGTGCGATCGGACGGGGATGTTTGGACTATTGTCAATCGAGTAGTTTAGAGAGGCTGCGGGATCAGAAATTGGAACCACTCAAGACATTTTTTCTGTCCCTCTTCCTCTACTTCAACCGCGCAGCAGTTGCTTAATCGTGCCCACCAATTCCTGAGGGTGAAACGGCTTGGCGATGTAAGCGTCGGCTCCTTGTTTCATTCCCCAATAGCGATCGAACTCTTCGCTTTTGCTCGAACACATTACCACGGGCAAATTCTGAGTTTTGGGGTCGCTCTTGAGCCGGCGACAGACTTCATAGCCATTCATCCGGGGCATCACGATATCCAGAACGACTAAATCCGGGCGGTTGGCTTTGATTTGCTCTAGAGCTTCTACGCCATCACTAGCTACCGTGACATTGAGTCCTCTACCTTTGAGCAAGTCGGCGATCATCTCCCGCAGAGTGACGCTATCATCAACAACCATAACTGTACTCATAGAATAATCCCTACCAAGTTTCTGGGTTGAAACGTTCACATTAACGTTTGCATTAACGTTCACCTTCAAAGGTGTCTTTTCCTGATTGAGATTGCGCTCTGCTAGATGTAGTTTACCCACTTTTGCTGATTTCCCAATCATTTTTTAAAGAATTACTGCGAACCAAATATCCGCGTAATCTCGGTTGACACACGAGGCTATGTCCGTTAGTCTATCATTTTCTTTCTCAAATGGTACGTTTGTCAAAAAATGATTGTGCAGGTTGGTTGTGCATTTCGGGTAGAGGAGGGCGGCACGGCGCCGCTTGGAGCGAAATTTGTCTAATTTTGATTTTTTGTACCTAAAGCCGATAGTTTTTGGTCGTAGAGGGTGTCTAAACCGACCGAGCGCTGCCGGTAGCTGTTAGGATCGTTTTTGCAGCCGTTAGCCACGATTCCCAAAACCGAAGCTCCAGAAATTTTTAATTCTTCTAAAACTTTGCGAACTTGCGCTCGGTCTGTTTTGGCAATTTGCACGACCATAATCGTAGCGTCGGTGTGAGCTGCTATCAAGTGGGCGTCTGCCAAGCCGGCTAGCGGTGGGGTGTCATAAATCACTAAGTCAAAAAATGCTTGAAACTGCTCCATCAAATACTGCATTTTTTTGGAAGAAAGCAGCTTGATCGGATCGGGCGGAATTTGTCCTGCGGTAAGTACGAACAAATTGTCTTGATTCAAAGCTCGCTGAATCGCGTCGTTGAGGCTGAGATCTGTAGAAATGGCATCGGCGAGCCCGCGCACGTTTGGCAGTCCTAGCTTAGTATGCAGTTGCGGGCAGCGCAAATCTGCATCTACTAACAATACTCGCTGTCCGACTGCTGCTGCGATCGCGGCCAGGTGCAAAGCTACTGTAGATTTGCCGTCTCCAGCCACGGCCGAGCTCACTAAAAGCGATCGAATTGCCGTACCTGCACTGAGCAAGTGAATATTGGTGTAGAGCGATCGAAATGCTTCTAAAAATTGATAGTCCAACTCCCTAAAAATACTTTGACCCCCGATGAGCGTCGGAGGAGTAGGTTCAGTGTCGAGGGATTCGAGAACTTGCACTTGCGACTTCGACGACGAGCGAGCCGAAGTTAGTTTCCTCGGCCTCGCTGGCTGTCTGCGCCTGACTTTTTTGCTAAACGGAATCACCCCGATCACCGGCAATTTTGTGGCGATTCTCAGTGCTTCTGGAGTGTGGAAAACAGTATTTAGCACCTCTACGAGCAAGCCGACTGCTATGCCCAGCAGACTGCTTAAAATTAGTGCCAACGCTAACTGTCTTTTGGTTTGTTTGATTGTAGCTGGGATCGGCCTATTGAATTTGTCTAGCGGAATTTCCGGAGGATTGATCAGCACCCAAGGTATTTGCTGTTGAGCTGCATCAATCCGCAAGGCTTCCCGTTTTGCCAAAAAGTCCGACAAACTCTTAGTAACAACTTGTTGTTCCCGCACTAAATTGTCGTATTGTCTCGTTGTTACTGAAAAATTTCTAATTTTTTGGTAGAGAGCCTTTTGCAAAGCAGTCATTTCGCGATCGCGCGCCTCAACTTCTTTGATTTGGCTTGACAAATTTCCCATCACCACTTCTTTTGCTTGTTGAGTCGCCGTTAAAATCAGTTCTTCCCGACTTTTTCGCAGTGCTAAAACAGGCAAACTGTCATCTCTATACTGAGCTAATTTCAGGGACAAGTCTGAGTCTATTTTCTGGATTTGAGATAACAGTCCGCCGTAAGCTTGTCCTTGGGTCATCAATACGCCAATGGGGTTATTTTTATCCAGTAAATTTTGATAGCTTTGGTAGAGATTCCGCATCCCTTTTAACTGTACCTGGAGTCCTACTTGCTGTCCCCGAATGCTTTGAACTTGTTCTGACAGAGATTTTCCCTCTAGCTGCGGCTCAAACAAGTTGCTATTCTGGCGCAGTCTTTGGACTTGCAGTTGCAAAACTTCGACTCTTTCTCGGAGCTTGGGCATCTCCATGTCTATAAATTTAATACCTTGATTGATGCCCGTCAACCGCTGCTGCAAGCTATATTCTAGATAAGCTTTAGAAACCTTATCCAATACGCCGTAAATTTTATTTGGTTCTGAATCTTTGTAGCGAACTTCTAAGATTTTTGTACCTTGCTGTTTGCCATCTCTTCCGTAGCTGACGCGGCTGATCGACAGTTTTGTCATCAGTTCGCTGTAGGTTAGGTTGGGATTCCAAGCTCGCAAATCTTGAAGCACTGGCTGCATCATTTTGGGGCTGCGTAAAATCCTAATTTGGGTTTCGTAATCTACTAAACTAATTCCTTCTATATTAATTTTTGCTAAGTCGGCAGCGACGGTATTGTCTAATTGTTTGGATAGCAAACCTTCAGCGGTTGCTGGTTCTACTAACAGAGAAAATGAGCCTTCATACTCCAGCGTTATCCGTTTAGAAGCGGTGACGATCCCTGTTCCTGCGAGGGCGCTCAAAGCAATTGTGGCTGCTGCCATCACCAGGATACGGCGGCGCAGGACTCCTAACAGCCACGACAAGTCTAGCTTTTCTTCCTCTGTCTCCTCGACGAACCTATCTCTGTAGTTCTGAGCCGAGAAGTCGGGCAGTTTGCCATTAGATTTGGGTGTGAAGGGTTGGTAATCTTGTCTGCTATCCATATTCAGCCTGGGTATTCTTGAGGTTTATATTTTTGATGTTGATATTTTTGAAGCTGCCACGCCGCGACGCCAGAAATTCTATTGTTTAATTTATTCTAGCCTTTCGCAGGAATTATCCACCTCACCAGCAACGTTCTTACCTGAATAAACTTCGGAGAACGTTTATAAAATTTAACACTCCGGTAGCTGGCCCGACAGGCCCGACTACAGCGTTCATGCGGTCTATGAAGTTGACGATACCGCTGCGGGATACGATAATCATGTCGTTGTTCCGAAGTTGAGGATTGACTTCTTCGTTAATGCCTTGAGTTAAATCGACTTCGATCGTCCGTTTAGTAGCAGTACCGTCCTGATTGAGGCGGACTAGCTCAATTTTATTCCTTCTAGCTCTCGTATTCTCGTAGCCAAAAAATCCTCTGGAAACTAAAGCTTGATTGAGGGTGGCATTAGGTGGCAGCCTCAACGGATCGAGAGATGTTCTGACTTCTCCTACTACATAAACGTTAATGCCGGAAGGAGCAAAGTTAGTGCTAGCCAGCACGCCAGCTTCTGCGGGGTTGACGATAGTTGCTTTGGGAACGATGATGGTGTCTCCCTGCTGGAGGATGGTATCTTGGGCGCCGTCGCCGGACTCTAGGAATTGCCACAGGTTGACTGGAATGATTTGTTCGCCTCTTCTGGTGACGCGGCGCACTTGAATTTGGCGGATGTCGGCTTCGGAGGTAATTCCGCCTGCAAGCTGAATGGCGCGGATGACGGTGGGGAATCCTTCTCGGCTGAGGTCGCTATTGGTGTTGCCGCCGATGACTACGTAAGCCCCCGGGCGGGTTACTTGGCCGACGATGGAGATCGATCGAGGTTTTTCCGGCGGCGGCGAGAAGTTGGCGATCGCAAATTGGCGCGCCTCTGCTTGGTTGAAGTTCGCGACGGTAGGGATCACAATCGTGTCTCTGTCTTGCAAAATGATATCTTGAGAGATGTCTCCTTCTTGCAAGAATTTCCATAGGTTAACGTTGAGCACTTGGTCGGGGCCGTCGGGTTGGGGACGGCGGACGCGGATGTTGCGGATGTCAGCGACGCCAGTGACGCCTTCTGCGAGTCTGAGGGCTTGGGTGACGGTTGGGTACTGCACGCTGGGCGCGACCCCCGGGCCTGGAGTGAGGGCGATCGTGAAGTTTCCGGGCCTAGTTACTTCTCCGATGACGCCGACGTTGAGGGGGCGGGCGGCGACGAGGCTGACTGTAACTATCGGATCTTTGAGGATGCGGCGGTAGGCGTTGCGGATGATGGTGGTGGCTTCCGCTAAGGTACGGCCGCGGATCGAGATCAGACCGATCAGCGGGAGGTTGACGGAACCGTCTGAGAGGACTTCGTAGCCACGGGTGAGCTCTGGTACTTCGAGTATTTCTACTTGGATGCGATCGCCACCGCCGAGTTTGTAGCTTTGGGGCGATCTTCTAACGCCGACAGGTGTTGTGACTGCGCCAGGACGCAATGGTAGTTGCGCTGTTGCACCAAGCGGGAACCCGAGGGAAATACTCGCGCAGGCGATCGTCCACAACATCAAACTCAAGACTGGCGGGTTTACTTGTTTGGAAAAATCAGTGTTAGCCACAGACTACTTATTTTATTTGAGGATCATTCACCAGTTTAATCGCCGATCGTTGAAAAGCAATGTCGATCGCAAATACAAAGAAAAAAATCATCAAATTTTCTTCCCCTCCCCCTCCCGGCAATTATCTAGAAGGCAGAATAAAAAAACCTCGGCATTCCCCAACCCCTCTCCTCATACCCAACCAACCAACACTTTAGACCAGCAGCAGCTTATATAGAAAGATCGCCGGCGACAAATACCTCGGTTTATTGTTATTTTGGTGGAATTAGCCCGCTGCTAAATTGGTATTTTTCTCAGAGAGGGTAGATATTTATGGCGAGAATGATTAAAGAACTAATTCTCAGCAATAATTTGTTGCTGATGATATTGGGTGTCAGTGGCTTGGCGATCACTCTGTTGATATTTCAGATTGCCAGCAAAAAACAAATTGGTATTACTTTAGAAAAGTGGTTTGCAGTTCTGTACATTTTCATGTCTCCTCATGTTAATGTACCTCCTTTTAATTATATGCACTTTATCAATATCACTGACCCTGAGGGTGGAGTAATTAAGCAGCTTCCTTATGTATTTTATCCCTGGATAGTTTTTATTTTATGTGGGAAATTTATTAATTTTTGTAAACACAAACTTGTCGAAGGATTGTTATTTGTGGTGCTGAGAAATCCGGCTTTTTCGCTATATTGTTGGCTACCAATAACATCGACACTGTGGTCGCTAGTTCCTGATATTACGCTGAAAGCGGGGATAGCATTTACAGGTTTTACGGTTGTGGGTTTTTATATAGGTGCGCGATATGAGTGGCACGAACTATCAGCCTTAGTGCGATGGGGCTATACCTCGGTGGGTATAGTTAGTTTTTTGCGCTACCCGAATGTGACACGGGAATTGTCAGGAATTACCAGTCACAAAAATTCTCTGGGCAGCATCATGGTAGTAAGTACAGCACTTTGGTACCTGCACTATTCCCAAGGTGCTAAAACTCAGAAAGAACGCTGGATAGCTCTGGCATTCATGTTTTTTTCCTTTTATTTGGTTAGAACTACTAGCTCTGGGGGTTCTCTAGTTAATAGTTTGATGCTCATAGTTGTAGTATCATCCTTAAGCTTTTTGAGCAAGTTAAAGTTTCAATGGGCCTTTACTTGTATTGTCGGCTTTACGATCTTCGGTATCATAGGTAGCATTTATATAATCGACAATTTGGAATCCATTGTTGTCGGAGGTTTAGGAAAAGATTTGACTTTGACAGGACGCACGGAGTTCTGGCCGCAATTAATCGCGGCAGCCAACCAGCGTCCTTGGTTTGGCTATGGATTTGAGGGATTTTTTCAACAAGCATTAATAGGCAAGGAGACCCCAGCTTATTATATATATACTACGAGTGGATTTCAACCTAAAACTGCTCATAATGGTTCCATAGCAGTCTTACTCTCTTTCGGCTATCCAGGACTGGTTCTAATCTTAATTTCTGTGTTGACAAATCTGATTTTCGCCGTCCGGCAACTGAGCCGCAGCCCGCTATCTCAAGCGGGGATACCGATTATTTACTTAGTTTTTATTATTTTGAACAACCTAACTGAAGGTTCTCTATGTGATATTGGGGATGTCTGGCTTGCCTACGTGTTAATAACAGTTAGACTCAGTATCGATAGTGGCAAATCTCCATCCAGCAACCGGCGTATTTCCGGAGGCGATTTGGTGGCGCCATCTTGATCCAGATTGAATCATGATTAACTTGCAGAAGTTGAAAATTGCTCGAACTATGATATACTATATTAATGAGCCTGGTTTTTGATTAATTCCCGAACGCTCGAAAAGTATATTTATTTCTGACAAGGACTGAAAACTTTCTGATGTTAGATAAGCTAAATGCGGTCAGTCAAAAGCTCGGCCCCGGCCTCCGCCAGGTACTCGGCAACCTGGCTTGGCTGTTGACTGACCAAATTTTGCAGATGAGTCTGGGTCTGCTGGTGGGAGTGTGGGTAGCACGATATCTGGGCCCGGAACAATTTGGCTTAATCAATTATGCGATCGCCTTTGTTTCGCTGTTTTCCTCGGTGGCAACAATGGGATTGGGTACTCTGGTAGTGCGAGACATTGCTCGCAATCCCGACTGCAAAGAAGAGACTCTAGGGACTGCTTTTGCCATACAATTAGCAGGCGGAATCATCACTTTACTGCTCACTGTCACAGTGATTTCAATACAGAATCCCAATGACAGCTTAACTCGTTGGCTGGTAGGGATTATCGCCGCCGGCACGATTTTTCAGTCCTTTGAAACAATAAATTTTTGGTTTCAATCTCAAGTTCAATCTAAGTATACAGTTGTCGCTAAAAATTGCGTATCATTACTGGTTGCAGGACTCAGAATCGGATTAATTCAACTCAAAGCACCACTGATTGCTTTTGCTTGGATCAGGTTGGGAGAGGTAGCATTAGCCGGATTGGCGATCGCAATTGTCTATCAAAACAAGGGAAATGATTTAAAGCTGTGGCGAGTCAGTTGGCAGCGAGGTAAAGAACTGCTTCACGAAAGTTGGCCGCTGGTGCTTTCAGGCTTGGCGGTTTTTATTTATTCCAAAATCGATCAAATCATGCTCGGCTCTATAAATAAAACTGAGTTAGGATATTATGCAGTTGCAGTCAAATTATCAGAAATATGTGATTTTTTGCCTGTGATCATCGCTTCTTCTATTTTCCCGAAACTCGCACAGTTAAGAGAAAAAAATTATGGCGAATACTTAAAAAACTTTCAGATTTACTCAGATGCCATGTTATTTTTGTGGTTGGGAGTGGCATTACCAATCTCTCTGCTAGCTCCTTTCATAGTCCAAACTCTCTACGGCGCTCAATATACAGAGTCAGCCAGGGTATTGTCAATCTACGTTTGGGCTCAATTTGGCAGTAACTTCGGCATCGCTAGAAATACCTATTTTGCCTTAGAAGGTCAACTGCGATACGGTCTTTACTTGACATTTATTGGCTCATTTTTTAATATAGTATTGAACTCTCTACTAATTCCTAAATATGGAGCTTTTGGAGCAACTGCGGCAACTTTAATTACTTATTTCTATGTAATTATTTTAGTCAACTTTTTGATTAAAGAACTGAGACCTTTTGGTAATTTAATTCTGAATTCGCTGAATTTATACAAGGCTGCATCCAGGCTGATAGGATTGATCAAATGATTGAAATTAAACCCAAGCTCGAACACCGATCGCACTGTCCCTCTTCTGGGCAAATACTCAAACCTGTCAAAGTATTGTGGCAAGGTTCCCGCATCTGTGTTGTGTCTGAGTCTCCAGGAGGTGGCGAAATCATTGACGAGTTGAGAATTGGCCACGCGGCTAAAACTGCTTACAGCATTAACTTAGCTGAAGGAACAACTTTTAGTGATGACAAATATGCGGAAGAATTTTTAGCAAAACCCTTGCTCAAATCTCTGCAAAATCCTCAAAACGAACACCTAGAAATTACTCAAGAAATCTTTAAATCTTGCGATCGGGTGATCGTATTAAACTGCATTGATTATCTGTACGGACACAGCCTTTTAAAGTTGCTCAACGCACAGAGGCATTTAGAATCTCACCCAGAATTTGGTTTGATTGTCATTGTCCAAAAATTTATGAGGTGGATGGTTCCCGAAGGAGTTGCTGAAGTCTGGACAGTACCTATATCTCTGAAAAACGGTCAGTGTCACTATCCCAGTTTTGACGCTTTTGTCAGCAAACAGTTAGAACGTTTCCAGGAAGTTTACATCAGTGAAGCCTATTCTCACCCCAGTCAATTTGACATTAGTAAATTTACGGGGGTTGCCAAACACGATTTTGATAAGGAAGAATACAAAATTACTTTTGTTTGGCGGGAAGATCGGCTGTGGTGCCGGCATTTGCTTGTCAAAATTTTCCGAAAAATTAACTTGCTACAAATTCCTTTAAGTATTCAAAATTGGAAAGTGCAGAGGTTGTTTGCGAAAATGCGAAAGTTGCTGCCGCAAGCTAAGTTTGCAGTTGTAGGTTTAGGCAAAAACACTAGCTTTCCAGAGTGGGTAGAAGATTTCAGAGTGGATAAGTTCGATGAAAAAACTGAGAGGCAAATGTGTCAGGTTTATTCAGAGAGTCGCTTGGTAATTGGGATTCACGGTTCCAATATGTTGCTGCCTTCGGGACACGCTGGTATGACGATCGATATGATCGATGAAAGGTGGGGCAACTTTGCTCAAGATATTTTATATCAAGAAACAGACCCCAGACTGTCTTCGTTTCGCTATCGATATCTGCCGCTGGCGACTAGCTTAAAAAACTTAGCGCATATTGGTTCTGAAATGATTATCAAGCGCTTGGATTTCTATTTTCACATGACGGGCGATTCCCTTAGGGATAGCTTCGCTTCACGGCTTTAATTTACTCCACACTTTAAATATAACAGGAGATATACACGATGAATGACAGCGGTTCTGTTTACATAGTTACTGGAATGTGCTGCGATGAAGAAGGCCAGGAAAGTAAATATCCCCAAGGATCGGATGCTAAATCTTCTTCGGAAAAATTTCAATCAGTTTACTGGCGATGTGCGGTGGTATATTTTGCTTCCAGCGTTAGAAATAACCCGGAAGCTCAGCATATCTTATTTACGAATGCCGATCGCATTCCAAATATTGAAAGCTTTAACACCGTTGAGTTTTTCGACAAAATTGGAGTTAAAGTTGTCCAGATTCCATTTACCTATCAGCCACCAATGGAATACTACCCCGCCTTCAGAAGTACGTTTTTTAAGTTTGACATTATTCAATATTTGAAAAATCATTCAGCGTTAAACGATCGCTGTATAGCTTTAGACTCTGACTGCGTGTGGGTAAACTCCGCCGATCGCATAATTGCCGATATTGAAAAACAAGGTTTGGCTACCTACGATTTGTACGAGCCTGAAGACAAAAAAATCAGCGGTTTAACCAGGCGAGAAATGCAGAAAATTTATGAGGAATTAGGCTATAAAGTAGATGAGCCTCCCAAGTATTTTGGTGCAGAATTTATCGTAGGAAGTGGCAAACACATTAAAATATTGTCCGACGAAGTAGACTCGATCTGGGAGACTTGCTTGCAAAGATTTGCCGAAGGAAAGACAAAATTAAATACAGAAGAGCAGATGCTCACCTACATTTACAACAAGCTGGGATATGCTCGCAGCAGCGGCAATGCTTATTTTAATCGAGTGTGGACATCGCCGATCATTCATACGGCAACTGAGGCTGATTTAAAAATGGATATATGGCATTTGCCAGCCGAAAAAGGATACGGAATTAAGCGAATTTTTGCACAAGTTTCTAATCCCCAATCAGATTTTTGGAATTTGCCTTTAGGAGAGCAGTTTACTAAATATGTTGCGGGTTATGTCGGCATACCACAACGCAATATTTCTAAGACTGTTTTGGATGTTTTTGACAATAGAATTTCTGGTATCAAAAGGAGATTGTCGAAAGTCAAAAGTGTTGTCAGCAATTAGCATAGTGGAGTTGTGTAAATGTTCGATCGACCGTTAAAAACCCCCGTCGCTTTTATTATTTTCAAACGTCCCGAAGAAACTCAGAGAGTATTCGCAGAAATTCGCAAAGTCAAGCCGTCAAAATTGTTAGTAGTTGCTGACGGGCCGCGGCCGGACAAGCCGGGAGAAGACGCGCAATGCGCTGCGGCTCGCGCGATTATTGAACAGGTGGATTGGGAATGCGAAGTTTTGCAGAATTATGCTGAGACTAATTTGGGTTGTCGCCAGCGAGTTTCTAGCGGGTTAGATTGGGTGTTTGATACGGTGGAAGAGGCGATTATTATTGAGGATGATTGTTTGCCTGATAGTAGCTTTTTCTACTTTGCCGAAGAGTTGTTGGAACGCTACCGATACGACGAAAGAATTATGTCGATATCTGGTCAAAACGTGCAGTTTGGCAAGCAGCGAACTGATTGTAGCTACTACTTTTCTCGCTACACTCATTGCTGGAGTTGGGCGAGTTGGAGGCGAGCTTGGCGACACTACGATCTAGATATGAAGCTGTGGCCGTCGGTTCGAGATGGAAATTTTTTGATGGATGTATTGGAAGATGCTCATGCTGCCAAAATCTGGACTAAAACTTGTCAGTTGTGTTACGACAAAGCTATTGATACATGGGATTTTCAGTGGACATTTGCGAGTTTTATTCAAAATGGTTTGAATATTTTGTCTAATGTCAATTTAGCTGCAAATATCGGACACGGAACGGGGGGGACTCACACGGATGATATCAATAGTCCCTACAACAATATGTCTGTTGAACCGATCGCCTTTCCTCTAAAACATCCTCCGTTTGTGATTCGCGATGCCCAAGCGGATCGCTTTACTCAAGAGAGTTTATATGATTACGATCCGAAATTGGTCAAGAAAGTCCAGCGCAAAATTAAAGGATTATTGAAAATGTAAGTAAAAATGCTGTTTTTTAGATATCCTACTTTTTGAATGAGTCGGGGATTTGGGTCTTTGGTTTGGGATTTTTAAGGATTTAACCACAGAGGGCGCAGAGGGCGCAGAGAAAGAGAAGAGGAGAAGGGATTTGATAATGAGGATGTTTGGATGAAAGTTTTGCTGGTGAGTAATTACGATCTTAAAGGCGGTGCTGCGAGGGCGACTTATCGGCTGCACAAGGGCTTGCAAAGTATCGGGGTGGATTCCGAAATTTTGGCGGGTTATAAGTTTAGTGATGATGAAACGGTGCGGTTGATGCCGACAAGGTTAGGAGAAAAGTTTAAGAGTCTCCGAGGAAAATTAAATAGATTGCCGTTAAAAGTTTATCCCAAACTAGGTCAGGTAATTTTTTCGCCGCAATGGGTTCCTGATTCCTTGGCATCGGAAGTTGCCAAAATTAACCCTGATGCGATCAATTTGCACTGGGTTTGTGAAGGTTATATGCAGATTGAAACTCTGGCTAAGTTTAATAAACCGGTGGTTTGGACGCTGCACGATATGTGGGCGTTTACGGGTGGATGTCACTACAGTGAAAATTGCGATCGCTATCTTGATGCTTGCGGTGCTTGTCCGCAACTGCACAGCACTAAGGATGCTGATATTTCTCGTTGGATTTGGCAGCGGAAAGCTGAGGCTTGGCAAAATTTGAATCTGACTTTGGTAACTCCGAGTCATTGGTTGGCTGAATGCGCGAAATCTAGTTCTTTGTTGAAAAATTATCGAGTTAAAGTCATTGCGAATGGCCTTGATGCTGAACTCTACAAGCCGCTGAACCGCCCGCAGGTGAGGGATAGTTTGAATTTGCCTCAAGATAAACAGTTGGTCTTGTTTGGGGCGATGCAGGGTACGGGCGATCGCTGGAAGGGGTTTCCGTTGCTGGTTCCGGCTTTGCAAAGCCTCAGTCAGTCGGGTTGGCAAGATAAGATTGAACTGTTGGTTTTTGGGTGTTCTGAGCCTGAAAGCCCGATCGATGTTGGTTTCAAAACTCATTATTTAGGCAGGTTGGATGATACTACTTTGTCACAGGTTTATGCAGCGGCGGATGTGATGGTTGTACCTTCGCGGTACGAAGCTTTTGGGCAGACGGCATCGGAAGCCATGGCTTGCGGTACGCCTGTGGTGGCTTTTGATGTGACGGGACTAAAAGATATTGTCGATCGCCAGTACAATGGCTATTTAGCCCAACCCTATGATACCGAGGATTTAGCGCGAGGGATTGCTTGGGTGCTAGAAGATGGTGAGCGGCATCAAAAGCTTTGTCGCCTAGCACGAGAGAAAGTTGAAGCCAAGTTTACCTTAGAAGTGCAAGCTCGCGAGTATCAAAATCTTTATCAAGAAGTTTGCCAAACTCCTAAGTAAGTAAAACTGATTAAATGTAAAACTTGTAGGGTATTTATAATGCCGATTTTTGGGTGTTTATTAGTATATTTTCGGACAGCCGACGTGTTGATTGTTACAATTACACCGTCAGGCAATTAGAGGCTGGGCAAAGCTGGCCAATCAAAAAATAAACGATCGACTAAATATCTTGATACTTGTGACAGATTAAGTTATTAATTGAATAGGACTCGCCTGCGATCGGCATTGTCGATCGCCCGAGGACAGTTTTATACCAATTTTGCACAAACAGCCCAATATTTGATATAGATGGAGCAGATAAGTATAGCAGTCCTGATGACTTGCCATAACCGCAAGTTAAAGACTTTGGCCACTCTAGAGTCGCTGTTTAAGCAAAAATTAACAAAGGAAATTGCACTCAATGCTTATCTGGTAGATGATGGTAGCACTGATGGCACAGCAGAAGTAATACAGCAAACATACCCTCACGTCAAGATTTTTTCGGGAGATGGTAACTTATTTTGGAATGGAGGAATGCGGGTTGCTTTCAGCGAAGCTATGAAAGACGATCCAGACTACTATGTCTGGCTCAACGACGACACCGTACTCGAACCAGAAGCTTTCAACGACTTGCTCGCCACCAGTAGCGAGCTAATCAAAAAAGGAGAAAAAAAGGCGATCGTTGCCGGCTCTACTCGCGATCCAGAAACCGGTGATTTTACATACGGCGGTATAGTCAAGATTACCCCATTACTTCCCTTTAAATTTCGCTTCCTTCAGCCAACAAAAGCACCTCAGCCTTGTGACAGCATGAATGGTAACTGCGTGTTAATTCCCCGCAGCGTGGTTGAACTGGTTGGCAATCTCGATCCAGCCTTTATTCATTATCTATCAGATTGGGAATACGGTCTGCGTGCCCGACAAAAAGGCTGTACAGTTTGGATAGCTCCAGGCTATCAAGGAACCTGTTCTCCCAATCCGCAATCAACAACAATAGCGGCTGCCAATATGAGTGAAGGCTTGGAAAAAATGAACCAACCCAAGGGTTTAGCTTTTAAAGATGCTACCCTTCAACCCTGGGAAGAGTGGAAAGTTTTTGCTCGCCGTCACGGTGGTTTATTCTGGCCAGTATATTGGTTGCTACCTTACAGAAGGTTAGTTTGGTTTTCAGTTTTAAGCAAGCTGGGATTCAATAAAAACAAAACTGAAGGTGAATAGCATGGTCGATAGAGATGATTTGCGCGTCGCTTGGCTGGTTCCAGAAGTAGAATTGGGCGCATATTGGCAGCCTGTATTAAGAGAATTTACAAAAGTATATAAAAATACTGTGTTTTATACTGGTCGCGTTTGGTCTGGGTTCGATCCGACGCTACCGGGAGCATCAGCAATTAAATTGGTAGGGGAAACTAAATTTGTCGAGACAGAAAAGATCGAAACAGGATACGATCGCGGTTTCATCGCAGTCTCGCCTAGCATCATCGGTCATTTGCTTAAATTTAGGCCACAAGTAGTTTTTCCTCAAGCTTTTTCTTTGTGGACTGTCTTGGTAATTCTCCTCAAACCGCTTTGTCAATGGCGAGTTGCAATTATTTATGACGGGAGTTCGCCAAACACAGATTTTCGAGATTCGAGTTTTCGGACATTCGCCAGACGCATTTTAGCTAAGTTTGCCGATGCTTTTGTTTCTAACAGCCAAGCTGGAAAAAGATATTTGGTGGAAGTTCTCCATGCACCCCAAGAGCAAGTTTTTACGAGAACTTATTTAGTTCCCGATGCGGAAACGCTGCTGAAACCTTTGGTCACAACCAAGCCACTAAATTTAGATCTCAAACACCCAGTTTTTTTATATGTGGGACGGATCACAGCTAGAAAAGGAATTAAGACGCTGTTAGAAGCTTGTGCCCTTCTCAAAAAGCAAGGATATTCTGATTATACTTTACTAATTGTTGGCAAGGGCGACCAGCGAGAGGAGTTGGAAGCTTTTATTAAAGAGCAAGATTTCCCCGAGCAAGTAAACTGGGTGGGATGGGTTGACTACGGAAGTTTGGGAGCTTATTTTCAGCTTGCTGATATTTTTGTTTTTCCTACTTTTGAGGATGTCTGGGGTATGGTTGTACCGGAAGCAATGGTGTTTGGGAAACCGGTATTGTGTTCTAACGGTGCAGCTTCCTGTGAGTTAATTGCGTCTGGGGAAAACGGTTATATTTTTGACCCTAACAATGCCAAGGAGTTGGCAGAAAAAATGCAGATTCTCATAGACAATCCTAATTTGATTGAATCGATGGGAGAGTGTTCGCGACAGCTAATTTCTCAAAAATCTCCTGAAACAGCAGCTAAAGCTTATGTCGAAGTTACATCTTTTTTGATGAAGTCAGTTGACGGTTGACGGTTGACAGTTGACAGTTGACAGTTGACAGTTGACAGTTGACAGTTATTAGTTATTGGTTATTAGTTATTGGTTATTGCTTATTTATTACAAATAACTTCCCGATTCTATCTACAATGCCCGATGCCCTGTTTGGCCAATGCCCAATGCCCAATGCCCAATTCCCAATTCCCAATTCCCAATTCCCAATTCCCAATTCCCAATTCCCAATTCCCAATTCCCAATTCCCAATTCCCAATGCCCAATGCCCTATTCCCTATTCCCAATTCCCAATTACCTATGAAAGTTTTATTATCTGCCTTTGCTTGCGAACCAAATCTAGGATCTGAAGAGGGAGTGGGATGGAATACTGTTATCCAATCTGCTAAACATCACGAAAGTTGGGTATTTACTCGGACGTTTTGTCGATCGTACATTGAAGCAGAACTAGAACGCAATCCAGTGCCCAACCTGCACTTTGTTTATTTCGATCCGTTTGGGTGGAGCGAAGATTGGAAAGGAAAACAAGGATTGCTGCAACTTCACTACTATCTGTGGCAAATCTGGGCTTATTTTATCGCTCGAAAGCTCGATCGCGAAATCGGTTTTGACATAGTACACCACGTAACTTATGTCAAACATTGGTCACCAAGTTTCCTGGCGCTGTTGCCGCATCCTTTTATTTGGGGGCCTGTCGGGGGTGCAGAAGCAGCACCAAAGCCTTTTTGGCAAGATTTTAGCCGCCGGGGCAGAATTTATGAAACACTGCGAGCATTGGCTCAAAGCGTAGGAGAACGCGATCCGTTTGTGGGGCTGACGGCGCGTCGCAGTGCGATCGCGCTAGCAACTACCGAAGAAACAGCAGCCCGACTGCGATTTCTCAAAGCAAAAAATGTGAAAATTTTCTCGCAAGTCGGTTTGTCCCAGCAGGAAATTGAGGAACTAGAAAAATTTCCAACCCCGCCCGATCGACCAATTAGATTTATTAGTGTGGGTCGTCTATTACACTGGAAAGGAGTGCACTTGGGACTCCGTGCATTTGCGGAGGCAAACGTGGAAGAATCGGAATACTGGATTGTGGGAGACGGCCCGGAAAGGCAGCGTTTAGAAGCTTTGGTAACAGAATTGGGACTGGCAAATAAAGTATATTTTTGGGGAGCTTTATCGCGTACTGAAACTCTTTCAAAAATGGGCGAGTCTCATGTTCTCCTCCATCCGAGTTTGCACGACTCGGGAGGTTTTGTATGTACTGAAATCATGGGGATTGGGCGTCCTACGATTTGTTTGGATTTAGGTGGGCCTGCGACTCAAGTAACGGCCCAAACTGGCATTAAAGTCAAGGCTACCGAGCCCGAAAATTCGACGAAAGGTCTAGCAGAAGCTATAGTGTGTTTAGCGCACGATCGTGAATTGCGAGATCGCTTGGGTCGAGCCGGTCAAAAGCGCGTCAGGGAAATATATGACTGGAACATAAAAGGTAAATTTTTTGCCGAATTGTGCGCCGAATTGTGCGAAGATGTATTCCAAGGCAAATCAGGATAACTTCTGATTTGTGCGATCGCACAAAACAAAGAAAACTATATTTTTTAGGCGGTGAAACGTGAGCGTTGCAATTATTACTGGAGCGGCGGGTTTAATTGGATCCGAGGCTTGTAAATTCTTTGCCAAACAAGGTTTCGACATCGTTGGCATCGACAACAATATGCGTCAGTTCTTTTTTGGTGCTGATGGTTCTACTAATTGGAACCGCCAACAACTCGAAAAATCACTGGGAACAAAGTATTACCATTTAGATGTGGACATTCGCGACTATGAAGCGATTACCAATATCTTTCAGCGGTATGGCGAGTCGATCGAGTTAGTAATTCACACAGCAGCCCAACCCAGCCACGATTGGGCTGCCCGCGCTCCTAAAATAGATTTTACCGTCAACGCTAACGGTACTCTCAATCTTTTAGAAGTAACTCGCTTGTACTGTCCCAAAGCCGTTTTCATTTTTACTTCTACCAACAAAGTATACGGCGATACGCCCAACAAATTACCTTTAATTGAATTAGAACACAGGTGGGAAATTGAACCAGGTCACACTTACGAAGGTGGGATTCGGGAAGATATGTCAATCGATCAGTGCCTGCACAGTTTGTTTGGTGCGTCTAAGGTGTCCGCTGATATTTTAGTTCAAGAATACGGTCGTTATTTTAATATGAATACGGCTTGTTTTAGGGGTGGCTGTCTGACTGGGCCCAATCATTCGGGAGCTCAATTACACGGATTTCTCGCCTACTTGATGAAGTGCGCCGTGACAGGAACTCCCTACACCGTGTTTGGGTACAAAGGCAAGCAAGTCCGCGACAACATTCACAGTGCTGATTTAATTTCTGCTTTTTATGAATTTTATAAAGCTCCCAGAAGCGCCCAGGTTTATAATACAGGAGGAGGCAGATATAGCAATTGTTCGATGTTAGAAGCCATCCAGATGTGTGAGGCAATTGCTGAACGCAAATTTAATTGGACATATGCAGAAGGGAATCGCATTGGCGATCACATTTGGTGGATTAGCGACAACTCAAAATTTTCCAGCCACTATCCTGACTGGAAAATGAAATATAACGTCAAACAAATCCTACAGGAGATTTATGACTGTAACCGCGAGCGCTGGCTGAAAGAAGGGGCGCAGAATTGAGCGGGACAAAAATAATGGGCTGGCATTTTTGGTAAAGATTGAATACAACGTTAAACAAATCCTACAGGAGATTTATGACTGTAACGGCTGTTGGCTTACAGAGGTGTTCTATGATCGATCTCGGGAAAAAGAATGTACTAGGCATATTAGTAAATGCCCTGAATTATGAAGCGGCTGTCAGCAAAATTATTGCGGCAGCCAAGGCCGGAAAACCACTTTCAGTTTCGGCTCTAGCGGTGCACGGGGTAATGACAGGGGTTCTTGACAGCACTCACCGCTATCGGCTCAATCACATTGACTTAGTATTGCCGGATGGACAACCGGTAAGGTGGGCGTTAAATTTGCTCTACAATACGGGATTGCCCGATCGAGTTTGCGGGCCGAATGCGATGTTAGAAATCTGCGAACGTGCGGCCGAAGAAGGATTATCTATCTATTTGTACGGCTCTAAAGCTTCTGTACTGGAGGCTTTGTCTCGCAATCTCTGCCAACTTTATCCCAAGTTAATTATTGCTGGAACTCAGCCTTCTAAATTTAGGCACGTTTCGCCGGAAGAGAAAAAGGAAATTGCGCTGCAAATTCGCAACAGCGGTGCAGCCATTACTTTTGTAGGTTTGGGCTGTCCGCGACAAGAAGTCTGGGCTTACGAATACCGGGATGACATATCAATGCCACTGATTGCTGTAGGTGCAGCCTACGATTTTCATGCGGGAAATTTGGCTAAATCTCCTGAGATTTTAGGTAAGATGGGTTTGGAATGGCTGTTTAGGTTCATGAAGGAACCCCGACGCCTCTGGAAGCGGTATGTTTTGTTAAATCCGCTTTATATCTGGCTGTTTTTGCTGCAAGCTTTCAAATTAAAAGAGTTCGACCCCAAAGACGCCACGCCGCCTGTGGAAGAAGTATTGTATGGTTGAATTTTATCTATTGTGTTGTAAATAGTCAGTTTTGACTAATAAAAAGCCACAAGCCGAAAGTAGAAATAATAAATAATTATTTTAACTGGCAACTTTAAACTTGTGACTATTTAAATCGAGAATTAATGGGTTGTTTTCTGTGATTTTTGTTTTGCTTGCTTTGTAACTTGCTATTTAGATTGCTGAGGAACTAGCAGCCGTCATTGTTCGATCGTTTGGGGGACTTGAACTCGACAGCCAGCACAGTTGCAGCCTGAAGTTATGAGGGCGAGGTCTCCTATTTTGTCAGAGTTGATTTCTGGCAGCGAGGATTGGGTTTCGTCTTGATTTATGTCTGGATTGGCTGATATTTCGCCATTGCGCTCAATGCTGGGATTTGGGGAAATTCGGGTGCTAGCATTAGCGGGATTTACCGCTAAGATCGTTAAGGCTACAGAACCGGAGCAGCCGAGCAAAGTTAGTAGGTTTTTGTTCACGATAACTTTCCTGTAGAGGGGAAAGACATTAGTTTAACAGACTGATTTGAGCCATCGCATAAAATTTAACTTTTTATTTGAGATTGCTTGTTTGTATTGAAACAAGTTTGGCAATTAGTCTAGTCTAAATTCAGGCTATTGTATGTTTGTGGGAAAATTAAAAAAATTAGAGCCGATCGACCGCACGGCTGTATCATTGATGGTATTGCTGAGTTTCGCGATCGGGTTTTTGCTTGCTCTGGGCGATCGATCTTTACCGAAAGTGCGCGATTTTAGCTGGGAAAACAAACAAGTAGGGGCGAGAGATACGGCTTTTGTCCTGACTTTCAGCCGCCAGATGGATCGTGCAAGCGTTGAAGCAAACCTGCACGTCGAGCCACCTTTGCCGGGAAAAATTAGTTGGTCGGGGCGACGGCTAGTATATACTTTGATCGCGCCTCCCCAGTACGATCGCACTTATACAATTTCATTGCAACAAGCGCGGGAAAAACTAGGTTCTGACAAACAAGGAAATGCGATCGCACCGTTTGTCAGTCAATTTAGCACGCCCGATCGCGCTTTTGTTTACACTGGCACAGAAGCCTCAGAAAAAGGGCGGTTAATTCTTTACAATCTCACCCGCAAACAAAAAATCATCCTCACTCCTGAAAATTTAGTAATTAAAGATTATAGAATTTACCCAGCGGGCGATCGCATTTTATTTTCTGCTAGCCAATGGTCAAAATATCAGCCTGGTTTGTACGAACAATCCTTGTATGCCGTCACTACAGGCAGAAGTTCCGATCCGGCTCAAAAACCTGGCAGCATTCAGCAGATTTTAGGCAATCAAGACTATGAAAATCTCAAATTCGATCTGTCTGCTGACGGCAAGACGATCGCGATTCAGCGGGCAAAGAGGGGCAATGCAGAGGACATTGGTTTGTGGGTAGTGCGATCGTCCACTTCGGCGGTGCCGCAGCGGTTGTTAAGTCATCCCGCTGGAGAATTTGCGATCGCCCCAGACAGCGCAACTTTAGCCAATCCCCAAGCAGACGGGATCGCCATTTTATCCCTCACACCAAACGTCAAACCTTTAGAGTTCATACCATCTTTTCGGAGAGTGTTCAGCTTCACTCCCGACGGCAGAGAATCGGCAATGCTCAAGTACAATAGCGATTTTACGCAGTCAATCTTTTTAGTAACCAACCAGGGATTGCAAAAAGAATTGATCCGCACCGCCGGAGAATTCCTCAACTGTCAGTTTGATCCCAGAAATCCTCAGCTTTACTGCTTGTTAACCAGGCGCCAGCCCGGAAAAGATTTTTCCGAGCAACTCACCCTAGAAGCAATTAATTTGCAGACATTTGCAGTAAAACCGCTGTTAGTTTTGCCCGACCAAGTGGAGACAAAAATGAGCTTGTCGCCCGATGGGTTAGAATTGCTGTTAGATCGGCTAGTTGTCAAGAAATCGGAACCAGTCGCAGGAGATTTGAGAACAGATGGCGGAAATGCGATCGCCTCTTCAACTCTCATACTTTTAAACTTAAAAAACCCACCGGCATCTACTAATAATTCTCCATCACCCGAAGACTTGCCTTTAAAAGGATTCCGCCCCCGCTGGCTGCCCTAAACAAATCGAGACTCCTAATTTTTTCATGCAGATTGTCTCATCCACCTTATTGTACCCAAAAAAGATCGAAAATCTCATAGGAGCGACGCACCGACAATATTTGAGGAAACCACCCGGAGTTTCACACCGTATGCAGAGCTGGTGAGTCAGGGTAGCATCTCAGTTTGCTTGAATAGTGCCACATCGCTTGCGATAGCTTTATAGAAGCTTTGCTATGTGGGGAAAGTAGCACTAAGGCAAAAAAGACGTAATTGCCCAAGTTAGATGCACCCGTCCGTCATGCGTAAGTTCTGTCTTAGGTAATGGGAAGCCTCGCTTCTGAAATTCTCAAGGTAATAAGAAATTCTCAAAGCCTTATTTCCCTTCCTTCGCTCTTACTATGACTTTTGTACAACAATTCTGACTGAATCGTATTTTTTCTCGTCGGGAGCCAGAAATGTTTTCAGTAGTAACTTCCAAGCTTGGAGTTTACTGTTTGCTTTGGGCTTTACCATCCCAGGAGATTGCCTTGCATCGAGCGCATTCAAAATTTTTCTTTCATCATCGATCCAACCGTTAGTAAATAGGCGATAGTAGCCATTAAACTCGGTAGAAATCACCTCAAATCCCACCTGTTGGCAGATAGCGCGCAAACTGTCCGGTGTGAAGAAATAAAAATGCCTTGGCACATCTAGATGGAGCCATGCAATCCCTGATTCTTTTAGCGCCCTACACGAGTTATTTGGTACTTCCATCACCAATTTGCCGCCGTCCACGAGCAACTCCATGGTATTGCGGAGTGCCAGTACAGGATTTATGGTATGTTCCAGTACGTGGTTCATAATAATCATGTCGTATTTTCTCGACGTGATTTCCGGGGGCAAAGATTCAGCAGTGCCATAATATACATCAAGATTTCGTTCCTCGGCGAAACGCAAAGCTTGTCTATCTGGTTCTACTCCCCAGACTTTGTGACCATCCAATTTGAAGTCTTCCAGCAGTTTGCCATTGGCGCAACCGATTTCTAGTATCGAGTAAGAAGAAGTCCCGAACTGCTGTTTCCACCATTGAGTGGTGACATCTACTCCCTTATCGAAACGCCAAGCTAGATGGGTTCGCAATTTATCGAAGAAGGAAATAGAAGAGGGTGCTTCTGAGTCGGTAAATTCTGCATGGTGAGTATAGTAATCGTCGATGTCGTAGAAGCTCTCAATTTGGTCTAGTTCTGGTAGAGGATGGAGGCATCCAAGTTGTGATTTTTGACACCAGTACAATTGAAATGACTCTTTATTTGCAGGTCTTCGCCAATCACCCGGGATGAATAACCAGGGTTTCATACTCTGTCCCGATATAAGGGAAACTACAGTAGGACTTAAGGGCTTCTGAGTTTGCATTGGAGTTCTCCTTATTTTACAGACTTGATGTACTGATAACCACCGGAGTCGCAGTTTACATCATGAAATCAGTTATCGCAGTTGAAAATTGTGTGTTCTGATACACAGTAGATGATTACCCTAAAATTATGAGGATTCAGAAACAGATTTCTCCGGCATGGTTGTTAGCTTAGCATCTTATTGAAGATAACTCATTGAATTTCAATACTCAGGACAGGTTTTAGTCAGAAATCAGGCTGGGATAGGGTTTGGGCTTTCTCGACAGCTCAAATTTAAACGGTAGAATGAGGGTTTGGGCCAGTGCCCAAAAATGTCGAAATTATTGTAACTTGCTTTGTCACTTGTTCGATAAAAACACACTTGTTCCCTTATTTTCTTTGATAAAGCGGATATAAAGGTGCTTGAACACTGACTTAATCACCCGAGGCATCCCAAAGTCGATCGGCATCATATTTTCCGGCAATTTCCAATCGAAAACCTTGAGAGTTTCCGGGCGCAACAGTGGAAAATCGAGTTCCTCCAAATTCGAGCACAGTCCCAATCTCATCGCCGCAGCTACAGTCGGAACCATTGCTGGATCGACATTAATAATTTCCACTAAAGTTCGATCCAAAGCAAACACATCACTGGAGGCGCCCAAAATTCCTAAAAACTTAGGTTCGCCGCCGCTGGGCCCGTTACCTTCGTGACCGATAATGCCATCCAAAATCGTCAAATTTGGGTTAATTGTCCGGGCAGTTTCTACCAGCATTTGACCGAATCTGGCGCTATCTTTGCCGGCTTCCATGTGCCACCAAGCCTTCATTTTCCCGGGCACGCAGCCGAACAAGTTTTTGACGCCCATTGTGACGGTTAATTGAACGTGAGATTTGAGTTTGGGCAGATTAATCACCACATCCGCTTCCATTGCTTCTTTGCAAAGTCGGAGATGATTGAAATCTTGGCTGACTGTTTTGTAACGTTTTCCTTGAAACTCTACTACGGGCAAATTTAGTTCTGCCAACAGTGGCAAATAACCGTTGGCTTTGGCGACACCCATGGCGCTACCAAAAGCCGGACTGTCTCCTAAAAACGGTTTACCACCTGCTTCGATGACCATTTTCGCCACGCAGTAAACTAATTCTGGGCGGGTGACGCATTCTTTGGTAGGGCGAGCACCTGTGAGGAGGTTGGGTTTGAGTAAAACACGATCGCCCGATTTGACAAAAGCTGAGATTCCGCCCAAGGGTGCGAGCAGGTTTTCTAAAGATTTTTGTAGCTTTTGGCGATCGTATGAATTGGCCCGAATTAAACTAACAGAAGACATAATCATTCAGTTGACAGTTGACAGTTGACAGTTGACAGTTGATAAAAGAAGGAAGAGGATTGGAGTAATGAATCGTGTTATTTTAATTTCTCCCGATCGGGGAGAGGCTTTAAACTAATTGTTTCTGGGAATCGGGAATTGGGAATTGGGATTTGGGATTTGGCGATCGGGAATTGGCAGGAGAAATGGATTATTAGTATTTTTACACTTCGTGATTACCAATTACCAATTACCAATTACCCATTACCAATTACCCATTACCCATTACCAATTACCCATTACCAATTACCCATTACCATCAACCAAGTTTAAGTAGACATCGGCAATCTGCCAGAAGCAGCCCGCTGCATGGTACTAACTCGCAGGGAGTTAGGGAAAATTCCTTGACCTTGAAGTTCTGGGATAGCAGGTTTAACTTCCACTTTCACCAATCGGGCCGTGCAGATAAAAACCGTTTGATCGACTAGATGAAAAGTCAACCAAGGTTGATTTAACAAATTCAGCACTTCCTCTTGAAATTCTAGTGCGGGCATCGGAACAGTAAAGGTTTCCGTGTGACCTTCCACATAATGAAATGTCACTTGAGTGGTGTTCTCTTTATCTTGAGTTACTTTGCCAAAGGAACCTGCGCGCATAAATATTGCTCCCAAACTTTAGAGTTGAAAAGATTAAGATGGCGGTTGAAACCGCGTCTAAAGAAACCTAGGCGTTAGATAGGACGTACGGTTGAAACCGCGTCTACACAAACGAAGTCCACCTGCGTGGTGTAAAGAAAATAATTTAATTTTAACCGCCCGGCCTTCAACCCGCACTAGAAGGGTTTTGTTTTTATAGACGCGGTTTCAACCGCCCGGTTTTCTGGCATCGCACTCATTTTCTCCAAATCGAGAACTGTTGCCAAGTCTTCTGCATTCATTAAACCGCGTTCCAGCACAATTTGCCGCAAAGATTTGCCGGTTTCGAGAGATTCTTTGGCGACGGCGGCGGCGTTGAGATAGCCGATGTGAGTATTGAGGGCGGTAACGAGGGCGAGACTGCCTTCTGCGTAGGCGAGACATCGATCGCCATTGGCTTCAATTTTGTCGAGGCATTTGGTTGTTAGGGCGCTGATGGTGTTGCCCAAAATTTCGATGCTGTGAATTAGATTGTAGGCGATTAGGGGCATCATTACGTTCAATTCTAATTGTCCTGCTTGGGCACAAAGGGCGATCGCGCTATCGTAACCCATGACTTGAAAACACACCATCGATGTCATTTCTGCCATCACCGGATTGTATTTCCCAGGCATAATTGAGGAACCAGGTTGCACGGGAGGCAGTTGAATTTCCTTGAAACCTGTTTTTGGCCCGGAATCCATCAAACGCAAGTCGTGGGACATTTTAACGCAATCCTGAGCGAGATTTCGGATGGCGCCGGAGACATTGACAAACGGCGCCATACTCTGCATTGCTGCCATTAAATGTGGTGCTGGTTTCAGAGGTTTTTGGATTAACTCCGAAAGAATTTGAGCGACTTTTTCGCAGTATTCTGGGTGAGTATTTAAGCCAGTTCCCGCGGCGCTTCCGCCCAATCCCAAGGATGTTAAATCTCCGGAAGCAGTGGCAATTCTGGCACTGTGCTCTCTAAGAATCTGTGCCCAAGCGCGGAAGGTTTCGCCGAGTCGCACCGGGACGGCATCTTGCAGGTGAGTGCGGCCGGATTTGACGATATTGTGGAATTCTACGGCTTTTTTGTCCAGGGATGCGATCGCCTGCGACAAAGCCGGGAACAAAGTTTTTTCCAAAGCCAACAATCCGCCAATCCGAATTGCAGTTGGAATCACATCATTGGTTGATTGACCGTAGTTTACGTGATCGTTGGGACTAACGCGCTTGTAGTTACCTTTTTCATCGCCCATAATTTCCAAAGCGCGATTGGAAAGAACTTCATTGACATTCATGTGGTGAGAAGTTCCGGCGCCTGCTTGGTAGACATCAACGACAAATTGATCGCGCAAATTTCCTGCTAAAACTTCATCAGCAGCTTTAATCAGTGCTGTGCTGATATCTTCAGGAATGCAGCCGAGTTTACCGTTAGCTATGGCGGCAGCTTTTTTAATTAAAACGCAAGCATCGACGTAAGTTGATAAAGGCTTGATACCGCTAATTGGAAAATTTTCAACGGCGCGCAGAGTTTGGATGCCGTAGTAAACAGTAGATGGGATTTGTTTGTCTCCCATCGAGTCGCTTTCGGTGCGGTAGGTGATGGTTGGCTGTTGAGTCATATCCTCTGGTTTGTGATAATTAGGAAGTGTACAATTTTTTTGGTAACACTGCGCTGCGGATGTTTTTACTGTACCGTACCCGCTGGCGACTGTGCAGTAATCTGTAATTTGCGATCGCCTAGAATTATCTCACATCTCGGGGTTCCCTCTCCAATCAAGTTGGCGGTAAGGGCGATCGCGCGCACACAGCCCCAGTCAGCTATAATCCTACAAGTAAACAAATTTCACTCTTACTGTTAAACTCCCATGAGAACACCAGCAAAAAGTTTCAAATTCCCGCTCAATATTTTGACGATCGGCTTAAGTGCATCCCTGATTTTTCCAGCTTCAGTAAAAGCCATATCCAGCATGGTTTCCTCCCCAGCAACTTCCGAAAAACCTGCCGTTTTAATGGCTAAGGTTCAGCAGCGAATCCAGTTCAAAAAAGGTACTAATTCAGCGGAAATCAAAGGAGGAGTAGCGCGCGGCACTGTTAATACTTATTTGATTAAAGCTAAAAAAGGGCAAAAGATGAAGATCGAGATCCAATCCCTTGAAAAAAATGCTGTTTTTAACATCATAGACCCAAATACAAAGACAATAGTTAAAGAATCAAAAAACTGGTCTGGAGAATTGAGCCAAACAGGAGACTATCAAATAGCTATCGGCACAGAAAGAGGAGGTGCAAGTTACAGTATGTCAGTTTCGATCGAGTAAGTAACCACACAAAATTAATTACATAAAAACTCCTTTGTCGGCAATGGTTTCAGTTAGTCGTAGGGTGTGTCGCACGAGAACAATCCCTAAATTTCACGCCATATCTCATGGCGACGCACGTTACACATTGGGTGGACGAAACAAACCATACAATATAATTGTTCGTTTTGCTGATAAGAGGCTCAGTTTATAAGGTGCGTCGCTTTGAGATTGTTCATTTTTTTGAGGGATTGTTAATGGCGACGCACCCTACAGCTAATGTTGTATAAATGCCTGAAAATTGGTATTAAATCCTGACCAAGAATTTCTTGATGGTACCCGCCACGTGATTTATCCGTGGAATCAATCCCAAATCGAAAATCTAAAATCCTCTCTTCCCCCAAATTTATCCGTGGGGTCAATCTAAAATCTAAAATCTAAAATCTAAAATCGATTGACTTGTGGGATGGTGCCCAGAGTCCGTCCGAAAATTTGATTAAAAGGACTTTTGCAAGAAGTCTAAGGTGCGTCGCTTTGAGATTGTCCATTTTTTTTGAGGGATTGTTAATGGCGACGCACCCGACTACTGTTGAACCGGGTAATTTTAGGGTGGTAAATATTCCATTAAAATTTAAAACAAATAATCTATACACCGTTCCGGTTCATCGTACCGTAACTGTTTAACCAAATTTCTGGATTTTGTAACAAAAGTTCAAGCTTTGCATCCCGTAAAGTTGTTATATTTGGGTTGCAAAAACAATTTTGAAGCGGGCGCATTGTCAAATATTATGTCGCGTTACCAAACCATAAATAACCTTGTTAGCCTCCAACAGGCACTCGAAGGAATAATTGTTGACGATTTAAAAAAGCTCAAAGCATTATTACCAGATCCTCGTAAATTAACCCGTAAAGCAGATCTGGTTGATGGCATTAGATCGCAATTGCTGGGAGAGAACCTTCGGAAGGTGTGGGCGAAATTAGACAACCTTCAAAAAGCGGCTGTATCTGAAGTTATACATGGGGAGGATGGTATTTATTTTCCTGAGATATTTAGCGCAAAATACGGAGAACCAGCAAATTTTGGAACAAGCGATCGCTATGGAACTAACAGAGAACCATCACTGCTATGCTTGTTTATTTATGGCAGGCAGATACCCTACGATTTAGAAGAAGAATTGCTGAAATTTGTTCCAGAACCCAAAGAAGCCACGTTAGATAATGTTGGTGAAACATTACAAAATCAGGTTAAACTCAGCGTTCAAAGATATAACTATAGTACAGGAGAAAAGGAGACAGAAGAATACGATATTCCCTTGGCTTCTTGTCAAACACAGTTGGCAGCTACAAAGGATTTTGCAGCCGTTTTGCGTCTGATTCAGTCGGGTAAAGTTGCGGTTAGCGAGAAAACTGCTTTACCTACTGCTGGAAGTGTAAAGGCGATCGCCTCTATATTGCAAGGCGGTGATTTTTATAATGAGGAACAGCGTCAAATTAGCCTAGCCAAGGATAGCGACTACGATGATGAAGTATTCGCTGAAATCGGTAGCATCAAGCCCTTTGCTTGGATAATGATAGCGCAAGGGAGCAAGTTCGCGGAACGATCGGGCAAAAAGCTAGTTTTGACAAAAGCGGGACAGAAAGCTTTACAAGAATCACCCGCCAAAGGTTTACAGACAGCATGGAAGCGCTGGTTAAAGACAAAAGTCTTTGATGAATTTCGCCGCATTGATGCGATCAAAGGACAAACTGGGAGGGGTGCAGGTGGCATTACGGATGTGACGTGGCGGAGAGATGCGATCGCCTCTGTACTCGCAGAATGTCCTGTGGGTAAGTGGGTTATGTTTCATGACTTTAGCCAATATCTAGTCGCAACCGGCCATAGATTTGATGTGACTGAGGAACTGTACTATCTGTATATTGGTGAACCTGGGTATGGAAACTTATCAGAATTGAGTGGCGACAGTTGGCGGATTCTGGAAGAACGATATATGCGGTGTTTTTTGTTTGAGTATGCTGCTACTTTGGGAATCATTGATGTTGCATATGTCGATCCGTTACTCATACCATCCGATTATGACTATCTTTGGGGAACGGACAATCTGGAATTCTTGAGTCGTTATGATGGCTTAGTATATTTTCGCTTGACGGCTTTGGGGGCTTATTGTTTGGATTTGACGGATAAGTATATTCCGCCAGCAATTGAGGTTCGTCAAACGCTGCGGGTATTGCCGAATCTAGAAATTATTGCGGCGGGAGATGGTGTCGAGACATCTGATGCGATCGTCCTGGATATCTATACTAAGAAAGTTTCGGATGTTGTGTGGCGACTCGATCGCCCAAAAATCTTTGTAGCCATTGAAAACGGATATCCATTAGCCGAGTTTACAGAGTTTTTGGACGCCCGGAGTATTGAACCGCTGCCGCAAACTGTGCAACAATTTCTGACGGATGTTACAGAGCGATCGAATAGCGTGCAAGATATAGGTAGTGTCAGGTTGATCGAATGTACTACCGCCCATATAGCATTGCTGATTGCCAATGATTCCCGTACTAAAAAGTTCTGTCAGTTGGCGGGCGATCGCACTGTAGCGGTTCCATTGGGCCAGGAAACGAAATTTCGCACCGCCCTGCGACAAATGGGTTATGTCTTACCCCAGTCGGATAAATAATACACCTGATATTATGAGTATCAACAATGGCGCGAAAACCTTTGTATCTTTCGTTTATAGCCGAGGCAAGATCCCCCTAAATCCCCCTTAAAAAGGGGGACTTTGAGAAGCATCCTGTCCCCCCCACAAGAGTATTTGTAGGGTGCGTCGCTGGCGATAAATCCCTAAATGCGATCTACAATCTCGATCGCGACGCACCTTTCACATAGACTGGAATAAATAAACCAAACATTTCTCTTCCTTCTTCCTTCTCCCCTCTTTTTACCCTGATCGAACTCGAAGGGATTTTTTCCTTCTATCAACTATCAACTATCAACTGTCAACTGCCAACTGTCAACTATCAACTATCAACTGTCAACTGCCAACTGTCAACTGCCAACTGCCAACTGTCAACTGCCAACTGCCAACTGTCAACTGTCAACTATCAACTGTCAACTGTGAATTATGAGTTATGTTGCTGAGAATGCTTTAATCGTGCAGAGCGATCGCTCAATTTTACTAGAAGTTCACGCCCCTACAGCGAAATTAGCACGAGAAGCGATCGCACCTTTTGCCGAATTAATCAAAAGTCCCGAACACATCCACACCTATCGGATCACGCCCTTGAGTGTGTGGAATGCCAGGGCGGCGGGAATGTTAGTTGAATTGATGATCGCAGCGCTGCGAAAGTATGCTAAATATGATATTCCCGAATCGGTAGCGCAGGAAATTGAACTACTCGGTACGCGCTACGGATTGACGGTAATTGAAAGGATTGATACGGAAAATCCCAATTTACAACTGCGGATTGTCGATCGCCCGCTGACGGAGTTGTTAGTGCGGGACGATCGCGTAAAACCGCTGTTAGGTAAGCGGATTTCGGATCTTTGCTTTCAAGTTGATGCGGGGAATCGCGGTGTACTCAAACAAGCTTTGCTAGCAGTAGGTTATCCGGCGGAAGATTTGGCTGGATATATCGAGGGTGCGGAGTTGGCGATTGCGTTGCGCGATCGCACTTTAGGAAGCGACTTACCCTTTAATTTGCGCGCCTATCAAAAGGAAGCCGTAGAGGCATTCTATCAAGGCGGAGAGGTTAGAGGCGGCAGCGGTACGATCGTCCTACCGTGCGGGGCTGGTAAGACGATTGTGGGGATGATTGCGATGAGTTTGGTGCAGCAAAAGACACTGATTCTCACCAGCAGTTTGACTTCGGTGCACCAGTGGCGCAGGGAAATATTGGACAAGACGAGTTTAACTGAAGATGCGATCGCCGAGTACAGCAGCAACAGCAAAAAAACGGCTTCTGTAACTCTCTCGACTTACCAAATGCTCAGTTATCGATCGACTAAAGATGATGAATTCCCCCACTTCGAGTTATTTAACGCGCAATCCTGGGGACTGATTATCTATGATGAAGTTCATCTATTACCCGCACCGATATTTCGGATTACCGCCGACTTACAAGCGCGACGGCGGTTAGGTTTAACTGCGACATTGATTCGCGAAGACGGGAAAGAAGGCGATGTTTTCACGCTAATTGGCCCGAAGCGCTATGACGTACCTTGGCGGGAATTGGAAGGACAGGGATTTATTGCTACAGCTAATTGTACCGAAATCCGCGTCGCCCAAAATGAGGCAGAAAAAATGGAATATGCCCTAGCGCCGCGCCGCAGTCAGTTTCGGATTGCTGCGGAAAATCCGGGTAAGTTGGATGTGGTGCAAGGTTTGTTGCAAAAGGAGGCGGGACACCGTATTTTAATTATTGGTGAGTATCTCGAACAGTTGGATGCGATCGCCCGAGTTACCGATTTGCCACTGATTACGGGGAAGACAAAACAGGTTGAGCGCGATCGGTTATACGAAGCATTCCGTCACAAAGAGATTCCCGGATTAATTCTATCTCGCGTGGGCAATTTTGCCGTCGATTTACCCGATGCCGATGTGTTAATTCAAGTATCAGGTAAATATGGTTCTCGCCAAGAAGAAGCGCAGCGCCTCGGACGGATTCTCCGGCCTAAATCTGACGGACATACTGCGAGTTTTTATACATTAGTGTCGCTACAAACTTGCGAGGAAGATTTTGCGCGACACCGCCAACTGTTTCTGACTGAACAGGGCTACAGTTATACTATTGAGGTTCAAGGCGATGGTTAGTTGGCTTGGCAGGATAGACCGGGTGCATCTCATTTTTGCAAATATACTCGTAGGGGCGAAGCCCTTCCCAAATTGAGATGCACCCATCGATTAAGTTAAGCTATAATAGACTGATTGCAACCTTAACCTAAACATGACTCAAGCTGAAAAGACTTCTATTTTTCAAAAAGCAATAGATACCGTAGAAGCTCTCTCGCCTGAAGAGCAGAATATGCTGATCGATATCATTCAAAACCGTCTTAAGCAACAGCATCGCGATGAACTATTGAAAGCAGTTGCCGAGTCAGAAAAAGATTATGAAATAGGCAATGTGCGTCGAGGTACAGTTGCCGACTTGATGGCGGAGTTAGATGAGTGAAAACTTTAATTTGGAGTTCAGCCTTTACTCGTGCGCTCAAGCGTTTAGTTCGCCAAAATCCGCAATTGCGCTCTTTAGTTGAGCAAACATTACAACAACTTGCTGAAGAGCCATTTGCTCCTACTTTACGGACTCATAAACTCAAAGGAGATTTATCGGATAGATGGTCTTGTTCCATTGACTATAGCAATCGAATTGTGTTTAAATTTGTTCATAATTCAGATACAGATGAAGCAGAGATTTTACTGCTGACTCTTGGCTCTCATGATGATGTTTACTAAGTTTTATGAATACAGCCTCTAATTGCTTGGATGATTATGAAATGCTGGATGACTGTATATAACTGCTGATGGGATAGGATTTTAGCGATCGAAATTGTGATCGGCGTGATTTGCAAACATGGAACTACAAAACTTGGCTGCGTGATAAATAAACCGATCAACGCTTAAGGAAGGTAATTGAAATGTCAGAAACAATCAATTTTGAGCAAGCCGTGTTAGAGAATCTGCGACAGTTGCCAACTGAGAAACAAGAAGAAGTCCTCGACTTTGTACAATTCCTCGTGCAAAAAGCGTCACAGAAAAAGCAGTTATCCAGCGAAAGTTCTGAGTCTAACAATTCGCCAACAACCGCACCTACTCTCAAGCTCTCACTTACAGAAATTGCTAGGTTGCCGATCGCAGAACGCCATAAAATACTAGCACCATATATAGCAGCTACAGCCGAAGATTTTTTGACTTATCCTGAATTAACGGAGTTTTCGGTACTTGATGGCGAAGAATCTTTAATTGACTCAGCTATTACTCGCAGCCACGAGGCTTTTTTGAACAGCTACGCACCCGAAGACGAAGGACTTTATGATGACTATTGAACCGGGTGATTTTTGGGTAGCAAATATTCCCTTTACAGGTGGCGCAAGCTCTAAAAAACGTCCCATACTTTTATTGTGGTTGGATGGCGAGGATGTAGTAGCAGAAGCCGTCACCTCTGCAAAACCCCGCAGTCAAACTGATGTATTTCTTAATGATTGGCAAGCCAGCGGTTTGCGTATTGCTTCAACAGTGCGTTTATCTAGATTAGATTGTTTGGAAAAGTCTTTGTTGCTGGCGAAAATCGGGCAAATTTCTCAAGCAAATGCAGAAGTAGTGAAACGAGTTTGGGATTTGTACGTTAAGCCTCAATTTTAATGATAAAGCGATCGCCCTTACAACTCCCTCAACCCAGGCCCAACCACAATACTTAATAAAAACTTTACAAAAGTTACCATGTTGCCCAACACGAGTTAGAGTTATCCTCTAAAATCCAGCAATCCTGCAAAGCGTCAACCTTCCCGTCACTTACGATGTCACATTAGCCAGATGTCCCGATTTATTGATACTCGACTACGGCTTAATTAAAACAGCGCCGCAAAAGACATCAAATAAATGTTAAGCAGCGCAACATATCTAAATCTAGTAAAATTTGACATCTACCGATATCTGAGTGAAAATCGTCTTATTTCATTAGCAGCTTCTTGCCGTAGATTTATTGATTCAAGCCTACCTAGCTCTTGCCACACCACATTAATAGGCATAAGTACGCCATTATTCACTTGAATAGTAGGGTATTCACAACCTGGATAATCTTCTCTAATAACCCAATCACCTTTTACTCTGCGTCGTATAACCTCTCCTACATAGGCAACTAGATTATCGTATAAATCAGCTTGAAGTTTTTCAAATCCATAACTTTCAGCCTTGCTAGATACAATGTCTAAACTTTTGTATGAATAATCCAACTCCTCATCCAAAATATCTAAATAAATTGTTAACTCATTAATCAATTCATCAACCTTGTTAACAAGCTGTAATTTGTTTTTTGAAAAATATATCCAATGACTTACAGAATTACCCCGGTTATTAGCATAGTCATCCCTCACCTTCTGTGTCCATCGAATTTTCCTCAGAAAATATTCTTTAGAGTAAATATCTCCTCTACCAGGAATTGAAAATCCTTTGGGATCGAAAACAAATAGAAATCTATCATTTGATAACTCATAAATTTGAGGCTGATTCTTGTATCCAGTGCTATATGTCTCCTCAAAGAACTTTGTAAACTCCTCATGCAGTCTTCCCTCAGATTCTATTAATTCCTGAACCTGATTTCTTTTGAGCCGTTTCGCATTAAGAGATTTCTTCTTTCCCATTTTGATAATAAGTTGAAATGCAACTAATAGCCTAAGTCAAAATAATTGAGCAATTCGTAAACAGTATTTACTGTTTTTTGGCAGGATTCGCAAAAAGTTCTGCACAAGTTGAAAACTCTATTCGATTTATCGGTCAAAAATCTCAATTCTCAAACCTTACCATCCAAACAAAAAAACCCAAAATTTGCTCTACTGGCGGTAAGGAGTAAATATTCAGGTCGATGGTTACTTCGTTTCCAATAAGCTGAAGAAATTGCCATTGGAGACCATTAGTAACACAACCATAGAGGGTAGGTAAAGGTTTTTGTTTAGCTTCATTAAATTTCTGTGCCGCCACCATTTCTGCAACACACTGACCAATTCCTGTTTTTAAATCAGCCTGTTTTGCCTCTACAATAATAATGGCGGGTGCTTCAATTGCTAATTGTTCTGTAGAACAACTAATGAGAAAGTCGCAGCGTCCATTCAGTCCCAGAGATTCATCTACGTTGAAATCTTCCCCAGAGAACAGACTAATTTGACGGTTGACAATGCGGCGAACCTCTACAAGCACAGGGCTAATAATTAGCTCCGATCTGGCTTTTTCGCTGCCTGTAGCTACAGCAAGTGGTAAAGTTTCTTCCAGAGTTGCCGCCAGACTAATACTGGGTTGGATGGGGGCAATTTCAGGGAGAAATCTGATTCCTTCTACTGTGGTTAAATTGAAGGCTTCTTTAACCTTGGTGATGGTTGTGAATTGACTGTATGGCATATTTTTGTGGATCTCATTAACTAATATATTGTTTATGTGTCAAAAATAAAATTTTATACGTTTTCTATTTCTGTACTTTCTTCTGTTCCATTGTGTTGAGCAGTTGCGAAAGATTCTGATTGAGAATTTCATATCCCTCTGCGTTCAAGTGTAGTTCATCGCTTCTATATTTCGGCAATATCATGCCCTGACTATCGCCAATAATAGGGAATGTATCAAACACTATAATTTTATCTCCAGCTAAGGTGGCGATGTAGGTATTGACTTCTTTAATTGCCAGACTTATGTCATCAGACCAAAAAGGCTTGCGTTCTAGTGGCACTTCTCCGACTGGGAAAATAGTAGTCACGATTACTACTGCACCTAGATTCTTCGATTCTTCGACAATTCGCTTAATATTTGCTTGACAATTGGCAACGATCGCATTTCTGCTTTCTGGAAACAAGGGAATGGTTTTCAGATCGTTGACACCAACTTGGATAATTACGATTTTGGGTTTTAAGGAACTCACATGATAGGCAAATCTCTCGATCGCCTGAACAGAGGTTTGAGAAGCAATTCCCCGGTTGATGAATTCATATTCACCGAGATTTGGCGATGTCCAACTGGCGGCCCTGGAGTCACCAAAGAAAACCACACGGGTTTGCTTGGTATTAGTAACTGGCTGGGCATTGATAGGATGGTTGGTCAATCCCAGAGGATCTAAGCGAGTTTGATTGAGTTCGCGATAATACTGTTTGGCTCGACCCAAAAGCAGAATATTTAGGAAAATTGAACTTCCTAGCACTAATAAAAGAGCGATCGACAGAATAGTAGGTTTGCTCACTGCCATGTTTTTGGAATTGCGCTGCAATTTAATGTCATATCTTAGGAGAACTCAATATCGATATACTAGCGATATTTAGCTGCATAGCTATCCCATTTACCCTAAGTTATGTTCCTTCAAATTCTCCCATTGCTCCCAGCCGAATAGTGATTAACTCTACATCGGTTAACGCTTCATGCGCTCCTTGTCTTGTTCCTTTTGGGGTTGTCCAAAAGCATCCCGCTTCACACACCCGATCGCCCGTTTTAAGACTACCCGAAACGACGAATACATACTCATCAGCCGGATGAGTATGAACTGGAATAATTGTACCTTGCTTCATCTTCAAGCGATGAATCGATCCTTGCGGCACAGGCTCAGCTAATACCACCCAACTTGTCCCAGGAAACACCGATAAATCAGCGAATTGTTGTGTGGATAAGTCTTGAAAACTTTGAGTCATAGGTTTTATTCTCGCCGTGCTGTACATTCATTATACCGATCGCCCTTACAACCCTCCAGCCCATGCCCAACCACAATACTTAATAAAAACTTTACAAAAGTTACCATGTTGCCCAACACGAGTTAGAGTTATCCTATAAAATCCAGCAATCCTGCAAAGCGTCTACCTTCCCGTCACTCATCCACTGGTTCGATGACTCAAACCCAAAGCACCAAAACCGCCACCCCTACTGCAATTTATTCCTTGACAATTGCTCCCGCCTGTGTATTGCGCGGTCAAAACGCTCTATCACAAGCCGGAAATGCGATCGCCCGTTTCGGAAAGCGGCCCCTAATAGTCGGCGGTAGCAACTCCCTCGCCGCCGCCCAACCCTACCTGCAACCAATCCTCGAACAACAACAGCTACAATCCGCGCAAACAGCCTACGGCAAGGATTGCAGCGAAACCAGCCTCGAAACCCTCCGCGCAGCCGTCCAAACCCACAAAGCCGACTTCATCATCGGCGTCGGCGGCGGCAAAGCCTTGGATGCAGCCAAACTTCTCGCCCATCAGTGCCAAATGGCGATCGTCACCATCCCCACATCAGCAGCCACCTGCGCCGCTTGGACAGCACTTTCTAACATTTATTCCGAACAAGGTGCGTTCCAATACGATGTCACATTAGCCAGATGTCCCGATTTGCTAGTCCTCGACTACGGCTTAATTCAAACTGCACCGCAGCGGACATTAGTAGCAGGAATTGGAGATGCGATCGCCAAATGGTACGAAGCATCAGTCAGCAGCGGACACTCAGAACAAACTCTGATAATTTCTGCCGTCCAACAAGCTAGAATCCTGCGCGATATCCTGTTCCAAAAAGCAGCCGCCGCCCTCAAAGAACCAGGTAGCGAAACCTGGCAAGAAGTCACAGACGCCACCGTATTGCTAGCAGGAGTAATCGGCGGAATTGGCGGGGCCGGGTGTCGCACCGTCGCCGCCCACGCCGTCCACAACGGCCTAACTCATCTATTAGCAAGTCACGGCACATTGCACGGCGAAAAAGTTGCCTACGGCATATTAGTGCAACTGCGGCTAGAAGAAATTCTGCAAAACAATCAACTAGCAGCAACCGCCAGACAGCAACTGCTAAAATTCTACGCCGAGATTGGATTGCCTCAAACTTTAGACAACTTAGGACTCGGAGACGTTAGCCTCACACAATTGCAGCGCGCCGCCGAAATAGCCTGCCATCCCAATTCGGACATCCACAGACTGCCATTTAAAGTTGTTCCCGAACAATTAATGGCAGCGATGGTTTCTACCACCGCACCTGTGGGAGAATTGAAAATCAAGAATTAAAAAAGTTTGTAGTAAGGACTTTAGTCCTTGAAAGGTTGCCCTAGAAAGCACTGAAATCCTTACTACTAACCAGGCAAAATCCGATGTTTTCTACCGCACAACTTGTGAGACAATTAAAAATTAATAATTAAAACAGTTTGGAGTAAGGACTTTAGTCCTTAAAAAACTGTGTGAGAAAGGACTTCAGTCCTTACTACGAACCCGAAAAACAACTAATAACTGATACACAAAAAATGACTTTGGATTGGATTAGCCCTGCTGACAGGTTGCAAAAACTACCGCCCTACGTATTTGCCCGTCTCGACGAACTCAAAGCCCGCGCCCGCGAACAAGGACTAGATTTAATAGACTTAGGAATGGGAAACCCCGACGGTGCGACTCCGCAACCGGTAGTAGAAGCCGCCATCGCAGCTATCCAAAATCCTGCAAATCACGGCTATCCGCCCTTTGAAGGAACTGCCAGTTTTCGCCGTACAATTACCAAATGGTACAGCCGCCGCTACAATGTTGAACTCGATCCAGAAGGGGAAGCATTACCTTTATTGGGTTCTAAAGAAGGTTTAGCGCATTTTGCGATCGCCTATATCAATCCCGGCGACTTAGTATTAGTACCGAGTCCCGCTTATCCCGTATTATTTCGCGGCCCAATCATCGCCGGTGCCAAAGTTCACAACATCATCCTCAAACCAGAGAATGACTGGGTAATTGACTTAGGTTCCATTCCCGACAGCGTAGCCGAACAAGCCAAAATTCTCTACTTTAATTATCCCAGCAATCCGACCGGAGCAACGGCCCCCCGCGAATTTTACAAAGATATTGTTGCTTTCGCACACAAACATCAAATTTTGTTGGTTCACGATTTGTGTTATGCGGAATTAGCCTTTGACGGCTATCAACCGACAAGTTTATTAGAAATTCCCGGCGGCAAAGAAATCGGAGTTGAATTTCACACCATGTCAAAAACCTACAATATGGCCGGCTGGCGAGTCGGTTTTGTAGTTGGAAACAGCCGGATCATTCAAGGTTTGCGAACTTTAAAAACTAACTTAGATTACGGCATATTTTCTGCCTTGCAAGCAGCAGCAGAAACAGCGTTGCAATTACCCGACAGTTACTTGCACGAAGTGCAGGAACGCTACCGCACTCGTCGCGATTTTATGGTTGCAGGATTGGCAGAATTGGGGTGGAATATTCCTAAACCTCTGGCTGCAATGTATCTTTGGGTTCCTTGCACTCAGGGCATGAGTTCGACAGATTTTGCCCTGAATGTTTTGCAGCAAACGGGTGTTGTTGTGACTCCTGGTAATGCTTTTGGGCCTGGTGGTGAAGGATATGTGAGGGTTAGTTTGATTGCAGATTGCGATCGGCTGGGAGAAGCCCTGCGCCGTTTGAAACAAGCAAACATTCGCTATTAATTACTGGTTACTGGTTATTGGTTATTGGTTAGTTGTTGGTGATAAGCTGCTCTGCATTTAAATTGTATATCAAAAAAGACTCAAAATCTTGTGGGGTGTCCCGCCTGCCCTGAATATGCAATAGACATCTCCAGAAAAGCCAGTTTTGAACAGGCAGGATGCTTGTTCCACAAGAATTATTGGAGATGTCTAATTTAAATGCCCAATTCCCAATTCCCAATTCCCAATTCCCAATTCCCAATTCCCAATTCCCAATGACTATAACGTTTTAATTTGCTCGATCGCCCAGTTGAACGTTTCCATAACTTGCTGGAGGGCAAATTCGTCTTCCAAAGTAGATAAAGCCAGACTCGGCGACCTTCTCTCGCCCGGTTCTGTAGGTAGCGAAAGACCGATCGAACTTAGCTTATTTCTCAATTCCAGCCAATTTTTTTCTGCATTAAATGGCGGTTGGGAACCGTAATTGTCAGCAGAAATCTCCATTCTGCCAGCAATATCTACAGTGAATAACTGATATGGTTTTCTGCCTCTGTGATGCAACCCGGCGGCGAAACCGCCGTAGGTGTCCCCCGTTCCCCAATGGATTTGAATTTCGGGTTCTTGACTTTTTGCCCAAAGGTAGATAGCTCTTGCCATTTGCGCCTCGTCCGCGCCTTGTCTAGCTTTGATTTCCGCAAAAAATGACGATTCATCCCAGCGCCTTCTTTCGCGCATTGCGTTGGATTTTTTATGCTGTGCTTCGGCTGTCTGACCGATAACTCTGGGAACCAAGGTTTTCAAACCATCTTCACTTACATATTGCTTAATTTCCAGGGCCAAAACTTCAAGCGGGTCCATTTGTTCGTTGAGAAATTCCACAACTCGGCGCATTTCAGCGGAAATCTCGTCTGCTACAAATACTAAGCGAATTTTACCGGCTTGCAAATTAGTTTTAACTTTCTGCCAAAATAGGTCTTCATTAGCATCCGCACCGAGAAACTCTTCAAAAATCTGTTCGGGATCGCGACCCCGATCGCGACAATTGGCTTCAAACAGAGCAATAATTGAATCTATTGGCCAGTAAACCAACGCATTAGCAGCATAGTCGATCGACTGACCCAAAACTTTTTGCCGGAGTGCAGCATTAGGAGTGCGCCTGACATCCACCAAAGTAGGAACTGCATTTTGGTCGAGAAACAAATGATCCAGCGACCATTGGACGGCAGTTTCCTCATCGGTGGGCACTGATTCCCGTGAAATTAACAGCCACTTCCGCGCCGTCGCGCGATCGATTTGATCTCCGGCAATCAGATTAGGATAAGTTACAAGCAAGTCTTGTAACTGGTCTTCCGAGTCGTAGGGCTGTTCCATCATTTCTACCAGCCTGTCGTCGTCCTGAATCAGATAAATACCTCCAGCCATGCACATCCACCTACTTAATTTTAGATTTTAGATTTGAGAATTCAGGCTTAGTCAGTTGATAGTTGACAGTTGACAGTTGACAGTTGACAGTTGTCATTAGTCATTAGTCTTCAGCCTATGATATCGTTTTCGGTTGCATCGGAATTATGTAGTGCAAGCGTCCATAGCGAACGATTGGTTCCCGAGTGAGACGCTCGCACGCTCCATCATTCAAATATATTATTCCGATGCTACCGGATTTGATATGACTTCACAAGGCGCAAGGCATTAGTCATTGAGCATTCTTGATAATTAAAGAATTAAAGAAAAATTTGGAATTTAAGAATTTTTCTTGTTTGTTAATTCCACAAAAAACTCCTTTTGAGCAATGACCAATGACAACTGTCAACTGTCAACTGTCAACTGTCAACTGTCAACTGTCAACTGTCAACTGTCAACTGTCAACTGTCAACTGACAACTGTCAACTGACAACTGTCAACTGACTACTGACAACCAGTAAATACTCGCTGTGCTGGCCCAGTCATGTAAATCCGCCCAGAAACTTCTGCCCATTCGATTTCCAAAACGCCACCGGGGAGTTCAACAGCAGTTGTCCGATCGCACTTTCCGACCAACACCCCAGCCACCACAGCAGCACAAGCACCAGTCCCACAAGCTAGAGTAACACCTGCGCCCCTTTCCCACACCCGCATTTTTACGTAGTCCCGTCGTATCACTTGAATAAATTCGGTATTTATACGCTGCGGGAAGGCTGGGTGGTGTTCAAATTGAGGGCCGAGAGTTTCCAAAGCCACAGCCGAAACATCTTCTACAAACGTAATGCAGTGAGGATTTCCCATGCTGACACAGGTAACAGACCAAGATTTATCAGCAACTTCGATCGGCACATCTATCACTTTGGCATCTGGCGCCGCCAAAGTTGTCGGAATTTCCGCAGCCAGCAACCGGGGAAGTCCCATATCCACCTTAACCTGACCGTCCGATCGCAATTCGGGGCTAATCACACCCGCCAGAGTGTGGATGCGATACTCAGTCTTAGATTTACTCCCCCCCTTAGCAAGGGGGGGCTGGGGGGGGTGAATTTCCGCTGCTTCCAAATCGGCGATAAACTTAGCCAAACAGCGAATCCCGTTGCCGCACATTTCCGGTTCCGAACCGTCGGAGTTAAAAATCCGCATCGTATAGTCAGTGCCGTTTTGACCCGGAAGAGCAAAAATCACGCCGTCTGCGCCGATCCCAAAATGTCGATCGCACATGGACACAGCTTGTTCTGGTGTTAAAACTGGTTCTGAGGAGTGGCGGTTGTCAATCAGAATAAAATCATTGCCCAGTCCGTGATACTTCGCAAACTCGATCGACATAAAAACAAACCTCTGTTGACAGTTGACAGTTGACAGTTGACAGTTGACAGTTAATAGTTGACCCAACGACTGCGTTTATCCGCTCGCGTAGCCGAAGGGCGATCGGGTAAAGCAGTTGACCCTTCGTCTACGCGAACCCGCAAGCAGTTGACAGTTGATAGCAAAAAAATGACTAATGCTGTTCGCGATCGGGGACAGCACTAATGACCGATGACTAATGACTAATGATTAATGACTAATAACCAATTTACCCATTTCCCAGTATGTCTGAATTTGAGACCGGATTGCCCAGCGTTCGCTTAATACAAAGCTACATCAAAGACAAAGAACAGTTAGAGATCAAACTGATGACTGGCGACTTGTTAGCCGGCAGAATTTTTTGGCAGGATCATAGCTGCATTTGCCTCCTCGATGCCTCAGAAACACAAATTCTGATCTCGCGATCGGCAATTGCTTATCTCAAACCCAACGCGTGAAGAAGAGGGGGAGAGGGGGAGAGGGGGAAAATCTTTCCTGTTCGCTCTTCCTTCCATCCGTTATATCGTTTCCGGGTGCATCGGAGTTATATAGTGCGAGCGTCTCGCTCGCGAACCAATCGCGAGCGAGACGCTCGCACTACATAATTGAAATATATTATTCCGATGCTACCGGATTTGATATTACATCCGTTACATCCCCTACAGGGCTTCCGTCTTCCGTCTTCCGTCTTCCGTCTTCCGTCTGACTAATAACGTTCGATCGCGCGGACAGCACCAATGCCCCATGCCCGATGCCCGATGCCCGATGCCCGATGCCCGATGCCCGATGCCCCATGCCCCATGCCCCATGACTAATCGCTAAATAGCTTTTCGCTAACTTGGGCGGTGACAAAAGGCAGCTTTAAGGCTGGTTGCGGCAGCGGAGGCGAGGCCGTCCGCTGCATCAAGCCGAGCTCGTAGAAGCCGCCGCACAGCAGCAAACGATCGCCCTCTTGCAAATCAGTAGTTCCATCCGGCCAGCGAGTAAACTTCCCTTCCCGGCGGATCGCCCGCACCTGCACCCCATACTGAGTGAGCAAATCTACCTCTGACAGTTTTTGGCCAACCCAAGGACTGTTGGCTGGTAACCTCAACCACTGACAAGAACTGTCGCCCTCGGGGACAGCAACTTCGCCCTTCGCCAGCAACTCAAAACTAATCAGTTCTTCCGGTTCACCCACTACCAAAAGTCGATCGCCCGACAGTAAAGCAGCCTTCCCGTTAGGATAATCAATTTCCTCGCCATCTTCGCGGACGATCGCCATCACGCTGACCCCTGTCAACTGCCGCAAGTTAGTTTCTTCCAGAGTCATCCCACCAATGGGAGAGCCCTCCGGTAAGTTGTACCAATCGCCGTTGAGATCTCGAACCGCCACTTTCAAATCCCGCGAAACCGCCAAAGGTTCCCGCGCCGGCCGCAATTCCAGATAGCGGCTGCTGCGAATTTGCTGCACATCTCGCCCAATAGCCATTGCTGACAAACCCATCCCAGCCAGCAAGTGGGCAGACAGTTCTAAACTAGCCTCAAACTCCGGCTGCACAACTTCCCAAGCCCCCAGTTGGTAAAGCAGTTCAATATCTTTATCTTTGTTGGCGCGCACCACAATATCCAAATCCGGGACTAATTCTAAAGCCCGCTTCAGACACAAGCGAGTGCTCATCGGATCGGGAAGAGTAATCGCCATTGCTTTGGCGCGTTCTACCCCGGCGGCTTCCAATACGTGCAAGCTAGCAGCATTCCCGTAAATGTAAGGAATTCCTGACACTCTGCATTCTTGAATTCTGCTTTCCGACTCGTCGATTACCACAATTGAACAGTTGCGGCTTTGCAGCACTTTGACTAAATTTCTGCCAACTCGCCCGTAGCCACAAACCACAACATGATTTTGTTCCGGCAAAGTTTCAGCTATTTCGACAGGTTGAGATGTTTGGTCAAAATAGCGCTGCAAAGGCCCGAAATTTTCCGCCCACTTGAATAACTGTGGCACGCTTCTCAATACAAACGGCGTCAGCACCAAGGTGACTGCTGTCGTTCCTAAAATTAATAGGTAAACGTTTCGCGAAACCAGTCCCATAGCTTGGCCAGAACTAGCGAGTACAAAGGAAAATTCTCCGATTTGAGCTAAGCCCAAACCTGCGATTAATGCTGTTTTTAGGGGATAGCCAAATAATCGGACGATCGGCGTTACAATCAAGAATTTGCCGACAAATACTAGAAATACCAGTCCTAGAATTAACTCTAGATGGTTCCAGAGAAACACCGGGTCGATTAACATTCCGATGGTAACAAAAAATAAGGATGCAAAAATATCTCGCAAAGGCTCGACATAAGTTAGAGTTTGGTCGGCATATTCCACCTCCGAAATCATTAAACCCGCCACAAATGCGCCCATCTCGATCGAGAAACCCAGATATTCTGTCAGCAGCGCAATCCCTAAAGCCAAAACCACAACTCCCAGCAAAAACAGTTCCCGGCTTTCTGTTCTCGCGAGGTAGCGCAGCAACTGCGGTACGATCCAAATGCCCGCTACTACTGCACCCGCAGCAAATAATCCGATCCGCACCAGGGCCCAGACTACCGTCATGCCGATCGCCTCTGCGGGCTGGTTGAGGGCCGGCAAAACTGCCAGCATTAGCCCCAAAGCCAAATCTTGAACTACCAAGATTCCCAGCATGACTTGTCCGTGGGAAGTACCGCCTTCATTGCGTTCCATCAAGCATTTGAGTACAACCGCCGTCGAGGAAAGCGACAGGATTGCCCCTAAAAACACCCCTTGGGCAGGGGATTCTACCCAGCCTACACCCAAGGAAATTGCAGTAGTAATGGCGATCGTCAGCACAATTTGCAAGCCCCCCCCGCCCAGACTAATTGCTTTAACTCGATTTAGTTCGGCGAATGAAAACTCTACTCCCAAAGCAAACAACAGAAAAGCCACACCAAATTCTGCCAGGGTGTCTACCTGAACTAATTCTTTAATCAGCCCCAAACCGGCCGGCCCAACTACGATCCCTCCCAGGAGGTATCCGAGAATTACCGGCTGTCGCAACAACGATGCAAAGAGTCCTCCTGCTGCGGCAGCAGCGAGAACTAGAACTAAGTCAACAATCAGTCGGAAGTCTTCTTGCACAACTTTATGAAAAAAGTGTAAAGTTATATTATAGTGTTTAATGTGTTGACTATGTTGGGGGGCGTTGACTATAGTTGAGTAGCAAGCCCAACTGCCACTCTTGAACAAGGTATTTTCTAATGACAAAGAGTTCAAATCCTCACAAAAAGCTTAATCTCTTGCAAGTTTATCGAGGGATTGGGGCTTTATTGGTGGTAATGTTTCACGTCAACCAGATGAGCACGGAAAGATTAAATCAAGTTACTTTTTTTAATTTATTTCAGGCTGGGTGGAGTGGTGTTGATTACTTTTTTGTATTGAGCGGTTTTATCATGGTCTACGTTCACCGATCGGCGATCGGTAAAAAAGACCAGTTAAAATCATTTTTAGTCAAGCGCTGCGTGCGAATTTACCCAATCTACTGGATAATTACTCTGACAGTTGTGTTTTTCTTTCTACTGATTCCAGGTTTTGCTAATGCTCAAGACTTAAGTTTGGACAAGATAATTCTGTCGCTGCTATTGATTCCTCAATATGGCAAGCCAATTCTCGATGTAGGTTGGACTTTAGTTTACGAAATTTATTTTTATGTATTGTTCAGCATAGCTATCTGGCTAAAACCTAAACAGTCTGTGCCTCTGCTGTCGGCTTGGCTATTTGTCACATTTCTACATTTTTCTAAAGTAGTAACATTTCCCGATGCTTTTTTCTTGCTGAATCTAGTATTTGGCAATATGAATCTAGAATTTGTTTTGGGTGGCTTGGCTGCGTATATCGTGCTTAAATATAACAATAAGATTACTAATTACAGATGGATATTATTTGGGATAGCAAATTTAGGATATGTTATTTTAGGACTGTTTGTGGCTTGGGGCAACATTGAGTTCGATCGGATCAAGACTTTTGCAGTGCTGGCAGCTATATTAATCGTTGCTGCAACTTCGATCGACCTTAAGGATTCTCCGAGACTTCCTTATCTTTTAATTTTCCTGGGCGATGCCTCATATTCAATATTTCTGCTCCACAGCCCGGTGATATCAGCAACTACAAAAATTGTGCAAAAGGCAAATTTAGGAAAATATTTCGACGGTTTCTTTGCTCCGGCTATGGTGGCATTGTTTGCTGTAGTTGTCGGCTGCATATTCTACTCTTTCATCGAAAAACCATTGACAGTTTATCTGCGGAAAAATATTGTTGAAAAAATGTTTCTTCCGAAGGCGCAAGCCAGCTAATTGTAGGGTGCGGATCTGTGAGATGTGCGGTGCGATCGAGCTTAACTTGCGATCGATTTACCGCAATACGTCAGCAGGGGGGGGATTTTGAGGTGTAGGGTGCGTCGCAATCCAGAATCTCGGTAAAAAATCGAAAAATCTAAAAGCGACGCACCACAGGGTTTAATTAGTTCGATCGCACTTTATTTTCCATGGTGCGTCGCTGTGAGATTGTCGATCGCATTTGCAGATTGTAGAAGAATCCGCACCCTACAAACTAGACAAAAACAAGAGCTACACGAAAACCGCAGCCCACGACGCAGCTACCCACGGAATTCCAGCTACGATAGGCACTGCGGGAATGAACCGCAAAAGAATCCCAGTAGCCACCACGTACCACTCTACCCCTACCTGCGTGACTTTCCCAGCAACTTCCGTCAGTTGGTGCGCCTTCATAATTTTGGTGCCATTTATCGCCACACCATTCGCTAACATTGCCGTGCATATCGTACAGTCCAAAGGCATTAGGGGGAAAACTCCCGACATCTGTTGTTTCTCCTCGGTAGAGTCCTTTGGAAGCGTTTGCGGAGGCTTTGCGTCCGCTATAGTTAACTAAATAAGTGGTAATTATTTCCCCAAAGTGAAATGGGGTTGTTGTACCCGCACGACAGGCATATTCCCATTCTGCTTCACTCAGGAGGCGATACTTTTTCCCGGTTTGTAGCGAAATTTTGTCACAGAATTCGACAGCATCATTCCACGATACTTGCTCTACAGGATGTTTTTCGCCTTTGTAATACGATAGGTTGTTTCCCATTACTGCTTCCCACTGTGCTTGGGTGATGGGGTATTTGCCTGCATAAAAACTGGCTACTGTAACTTGATGCTGCGGATTTTCACAATTCTCTCGTCCTGCTTCTCTGTAAGGAGAACCCATCATAAATTTGCCACCGGGAATGTAAACCATTTCCAGTAAAGTTGAGTTACCTAAGTCTTCAGGGAAGAAGCGAGCAAATGACTTAGTGCGGCTGTTTTCTTTGCCAGAGGAATCGACTGTGATGACATCAAATTTAAATGTGGGTAAATACTTGGAAAACTGTAGTTTTATCTTTAAGTCATTTTTATCCTTCAGCAGTGAGTAGGCCGCTAATTTTATCTGCATTGACTCATCCTGCAATGCCCCAATTATCAAATCTAATCCTGCATCTCCATATTTGGGCGCATCGGAGAGTGCAGCGATTCTCACTGCAACATCGGGCGATGCCAAGCGGCTTTTAACGCCTGCAATTCCTCCCAGTACCGCCGCATTCATAGGAATTAAATTTTGACCGCCAAGGACGGCATCGTATTCTTTGGGTCTATTTTGCTCGCTTGGCATAGCATTTTAACCTCTATAATATCTACAAATGTGGCATTTGTCTAATAAATATGTCAAATATTCAAAACTTATAATATGTTTGAACAAGGTTTTTTGATCTCATCTTTTATGCAGCGCAGCATAACTCATAATAGTCCTTTACCTTTTTGAGTCAAAGCGTGCTAAATTTAGCTACTTTGTATAACATTAGCTAGACAAAGGTTAAGGATATCGGTAATGACAGCAACTGCGAATCGAGCTAACTGCGGACAAAGTGCCAAAATAGTTGCGAGTGCTATTTTGGAGTGTAGGCTATTGAAAGCAAACATGAACAGGGCGATTTTGACTGGCCCAATTGTTGCCAGCATTCTCAGTCTGGTATCGCCTGTGCAAGCTTTGCAGGTGCAGGTGACGCCGCCAAATCCTGAACTGGGTGATACGCTGTCGGTAATCATTCAGGTAAACAGCAGCAGCGCAACTCCAACGGTTTCTGTACTGCAAAAAAATTACCCCGCGTTTCCGATCGGCAATAATCGCTTTCGGGCCCTGCTACCGACGACACCACTGGAGAAACCCGGTGCGCGCGTTGTTCAAGTCTCCGGTGACGGACAAGTGCAGAAGTTGAATGTGCAAGTGCGCGATCGAGATTTTCCGACTCAATCCATCTGGCTGCCGCCTGGGAAAGACAGTGAAGGTACCGATGCCGAATTCGATCGCGTAGACGCCTTTAAAGCACTTGTGACACCTCAAAAATTTTGGGATGGCAAATTGTTGCGCCCCAACTCCGGCGAAATTACCACTATTTACGGCGTGCGTCGGTACTATAATGGGGTATTTGCTAAGGACTACTACCACCGCGGCGTCGATTACGCGGGCGCTTACGGTTCCCCTGTAGTTGCACCGGCTGCCGGTCGCGTGTCTCTCGTGGGACGCGAATCCCAAGGGTTCAAAATCCACGGTAATGTAGTTGGTATCGACCACGGTCAAGGGGTAGCAAGTATTTTGATGCACCTCAGCCGGATTGATGTCAAGGAAGGCGATTTCGTGAAAGCGGGTCAAGTAATTGGTGCTTTGGGGTCAACGGGGGCTTCGACAGGCCCTCACCTGCACTGGGGACTTTACGTGCACGGGCAGTCTGTCGATCCGGTACCTTGGCGGCTTCAGGGAGTTGAGTAGGACTTTTTACCGATTTTGACGAATTTAAAAGTCAATTATGGGGTAAGTTTGTGGCTGGGGTGTGTAGATAACTGTTCTGGGTTATCACTATTGGGTTATGATTTGTACAAAAATTCTCAACTCAAGCCTCAAAACTCGAATCTCAAGACGCCAGCAATTGCGTCTTTACAAAACAAAACTGTATTAATGATGCCGTTGAGCGGGAAGCATATATGAGTATTGAAAAAATTGTTGAACAGGCTTTGCAAGACGGCTATTTAACGCCGTCTATGGAAGCTGAGGTGGGACGAATCTGCAATACGGCTTCTGAATTGTCGATCGAAGAGTACATGGCTCTCGATCGCCTGATGGGAGCTTTGTTGACCGGAGAAGTGGTGGTTCTGCCACGCAAACAGTTCATCAATGTGATGGAAGAGTTGGTGCTTAGCGAGGCGATCGCCAGGGTGGCAGAAATTGAGGCGGCGAGCAGCGAGCAGAGTCTGGATGTGGGAGATATTGCGGCTTATGCTTTAAATAGGCTGCCCCCTCTGTACGCTACGACGGAAGAGGGAGCTCACTTTCAAAGGGCTAGGGCTAAAGAGCAGCTTCACGATTTGATTTCCAAAGAAGTCAACGCAGCGATCGACCGCAACTTGGTCAGACCTGAACCCGTAAACCCCACAGCTTTGGGTAAGCCGTCTTCTGGAACCGAAGTTCTGTCAAATCTCAGCAATTGGCTGCAAGCTAACGCCGTTAATTTTGAGCCGCAGCCGTAGTACCACGTCCAACAGCTCTATTTTGGTTAAGTCGATCCCGCTCAATTCAAAAAGCGGGATTTTTAGTTTTTGAGCCAGAAACAGTTGACAGTTGACAGTTGACAGTTGACAGTTGACAGTTGACAGCAGAAGGAAGGGGGATGTGGGATTGGAGTAATGAATCGTCTGATTTTAATTTCTCCCGATCGGGATTCCGGCTTTAAACCAATTCTTTTTGGTCACAAGACATCCGTCACAATTGAAAAAAAAATTAAAGGAATTGTTTGTTTGCCACCTAAAACAAACAATTCCCTTTTCCTTCTGACTAATGACTAATGACTAATGACTTCAAACAATTAATTATTGCTCTCAGAAGAGTCTGCGGAGGGGCCGGCAGTAACTTTTGTTTCTCGTTTTTCACGTTTTTTCCGTTCAGCTTGGATGACATCTTGAAGCACTATTCGCGCTTGGGCCATTTTTTCCAAATTGCTGCGGTACAAATCTAAATCTTTGCTAACTTTGTCTTCAGGTAAATGCAAAGCTGCACTGATTTTGCCGATCGCCTCGTTGCGAGTTTCTTGGTTTTTTACCATTTCGGGGTCAGCTTTTTCTAACAGCGAGAACAAACCGATCGCAAATAAGCGACTGTACTTAAATTGAGCGTTGCTGGCGATCGCCCCTAAGGACGCTTGCAAATCTCCTGTATCTTCAAAGCTGGTGGAGCGATCGAGCCACGAGAGCAACTCAGACCCTCCAAGGCGATCGGCCAAGCTTTCCAATCTGTGAGCGTCTTGCTTGTAGCGATCGGGATCGTCTTCTAGGGCTTTGCACAAAGCGTTAAAAATCGAAAGTCTGTCTGCTTCTGGGGCGTACCCGAGCATGAATCGATCGAAAGCTGTCACCACGCCCAAAGCATAAATCGGGTCGTATTGAAAATCTACATTCGCCGAAAGCAAGTGCATTTCTACCATCAACTCTTCCACCACTCGACGGTAAATTGAGTTAATCGGTCGAGTGTGAATCGTATAGAAACTTCGCTTAGTATCTGAAACAGTACGGTTCTTGTTCACCTGAGTTTTATAGATAAATAATTGTGCCGCCACAGGTGGACCAGCGCGGCATGAGTAAAGTCGGGAGAGTCGATTGGCGATCTCCCTGGCAAAATTTGCCAGTTTTTTTTAACTGTGCAGCCGAGACTGCGAGGCAAAATTTTACCCTGGAAGATTTTGCGGGCGATCGGCAGCAACAATTAATCTGTCGCAATACGATGGCAAAAGCCAAGTATCTTTACAATCATAGCTCTTCTGGGATCGCTGATAAATCCCATCTTCTGACTTGCCCGGCCCTCTTCGGGCAACCCTTACCACAATCAAATTTTATTGTCAAGCCCAATCCTCAAAAATCGAACGAACATGACAATTTCTCCTGAATTAAGAGCTTTAGCCCAATACATGGCGGGCGAATTTGACAACCAAGAACAAGCGCTAGCAGATCCGGCGTGGTACGTCCACCTGCGTTTTTGGCAAAGACCCCTGCCCGTGCCTCTCTTGGACGAACCGAGTATTGCCCTGTTTGCCGAACAAGCCAATATTCTAGAATTAGACAAGCCCTACCGTCCCCGCATCGTGCAACTGAGGCACGTGAAGACAGCGCCGGAACTTATAGAAGCTCAGTATTATATGTTCAAGGATATCGCAGCCGTCAAAGGAGCCGGTCGCAACCCCGACTTACTGGCAAAACTCAAGGGCGAGCAAGTCGAACTTCTTCCCGGCTGCACCCTCTCGGTTGCGGTGCAAAATTTAGGCTCAAACCGCTATCGATTTCGGGCATCTCTGCCGGAGGGAACTCGTTGCTGCTTTACCTACGATGGGCAAACTTACCAAGTAGACTTGGGATTTGAAGCCGCAGACGAGGAATTTCTCAGCTACGACAAAGGAATAAACCCCACGACAGGTAAGGCTATCTGGGGAGCTTTAATGGGCCCTTTTAGATTTGTCAAGCGTCAGGATTTTGCTTCTGAAATATTTGCCAATACGCTTGGGATCGGATCGGACGGCGGTTGAAACCGCGTCTACAGAAACAAAGTCCGCCTCCGCGGACTAAAGAAGAAGATCGCGTAATTTTCACCGCCCGGTCTTTAACCTGCACCAGACACGTGCAAGTTTGTGTAGACGGGATTTCAATCGCCCGGTCTTCTTCAACCTGCGGAGGCAGGTTTTGTTTGTGTAGAAGCGGTTTCAACCGCCCGGTTTTCTTAACTTGCGCGCGGCACCCCCTCTAGAGCTTCTTCTTCTGTTTCAAATATTTCAAAGACAGAATCCATCATGGTCACTTCAAACACCAGTTTGGCTTCTGGATGAACATTGCAAATGCGGAAACTGCCCTTAACTTTATCCGCATCGCGCATACCGGCTACCAACGAGGTCAGGCCAGAACTATCGATAAAGTTTACCTGACCAAGATTCACGACGACATGACGGCTGAGTTTGGAAATACACTCTTGCAACTTGAGGCGGAATTGCCAAGCTGTCGTGATGTCCAACCGTCCTGTCGGTGCTAAGACGATAACTGTTGTACCGTCAGATAGCGTGTGGGTTTTTTGATCAATATGAATCACTGACCCTTCCCTCAAATTTATTACTATTTATCGCGGTGGTTACTTTCTGCTATACAAATACTAGACAAGTCTAGACATTTGCTTCTTACTTCACAGGGAGCATGGGAGCGGTTATCCCTCAGTAAGCTTTCGCGCTTTAGCCAAGCGTGATAAATTAATCGCTGCCTTCAAGTCTCTGTCCATCGAATTACCACAACTTTCGCAGTTGAAGGTTCTTTCTTTCAGTGGCATATCTTGGATATGCCCACAGCTTGACTATTGTTTTGCAAGGGCGGAAACCAGCGGTCAGCAATGATTATTTCACAACCAAACTTTTTCGCCTTATATTCTAGGTGACGCTTGAATTCAGAGAATCCACAGTCAGCTATTGCCTGCGCTAGTTTGTGATTTTTTGGCATCCGATCAACATTTAAATCTTCTACTTATAGTTGCGTGGTTTTTGCATAAGTAAGTAGTGACTTGATACTGAAAGTCCAAGCTTTTTCGCAAATCGCGCAGGGTTTGAACATGGCACACTATGAGTGTTTGTGTAAAAGTTTACCATTCTGTCTACTTAATTGCTAGCTAAGGACTTTCTCAGTAGTTTAACTCACGTCGGTGACTGCTGAGGCATCCAATTCGCCCAATCTTGCGGTTTTAAGAACTTTGAGTAGAGTTCGGCTTCTGGAGAGTTGGGTTCTGGCTCGAAACAATACTCCCAGCGTACCAGAGGTGGCAGGGACATCAGAATCGATTCGGTGCGTCCGTTGGTCTGTAAGCCAAAGGTCGTGCCCCGATCGTACACTAAGTTAAATTCAACGTAACGGCCGCGGCGGTAAAGTTGGAAATCGCGCTCGCGCTCGCCGTATGCTTTCGATCGATGTTTTTCAACAATTGGGGTGTAAGCCGGCAAAAATGCGCGGCCGCAGTCCTGTATGAAGGCGAACAGCGACTCCCAGCTTCTAGGCTCCGGGTTTCCGACATTTTTGCTGTACTCAGCAGCTTTCCCTTTGACATTTTGGTCGCGGTAAAGCGGGCCTTGAGCGTTTTGGTAGTCAAAAAACAGGCCGCCGATACCGCGAGTTTCTTGGCGGTGGGGCAGGTAAAAATATTCGTCGCACCAGAGTTTAAATGTCTGGTAATAGTCCGAGTGGTGTTTGTCGCAAGCTGATTTCAGAGTTTTGTGAAAATGAGCTGCATCCTCATCCAACAGGTAATAAGGAGTCAAATCGACACCACCACCAAACCACCAAATCGGGCCCGCTTCAAAATAACGGTAATTCAGGTGAACCGTAGGCAAGTAGGGATTGCGGGGGTGCAGCACCATCGAAGTACCAGTGGCGTAGAAATCGTGACCGGCAGCTTCTGGGTGCTTGGTCAGAATCAAAGCAGGCAAACTTTCGCCCCAAACTTGGGAAAAATTAACTCCGCCTTGTTCAAACACATTGCCTTCGCGCATAACGCGAGAACGTCCGCCCCCGCCTTCGGAGCGTTCCCAAGAGTCCTCTTTAAATTTGCCGCCGCCATCGACCTGTTCGAGGGCTTGACAAATTTCGTCTTGTAGGCTTTTCATAAATTGGCTGACTCTAGCTCTAGAGTCAGCGGGCGGCAAAAACGGAGAAGTCGTGGTTTTAAGTGTTGTAGAAACTGTCATAAAATTTTCTGTTGTCAGATTTGAATCTTAGATGGTGATGATTGCCAAATCCAGTCGCCATGTAATTATGCCACCGCAGGTCTGCAAATGATCGCTATGAAGTTACATTAAAAAATAGCAATAAAAATATACTTAAACTTGCGATCGAACATTCACTGACACAATTGCAGAGCTATGGTGGAGAACACAATGCCCAGTACACTCGATATTAGTTCAGTCTTAGAAATCCTGCGACCTGTGCAAGACCCCGAACTGCAAAAAAGTTTGGTGGAATTGAACATGATTCGTAACATCAAAATTGACGGCGGAGTCGTCAGTTTTACTTTAGTGCTGACAACGCCTGCTTGCCCGCTGCGAGAATTTATTGTCGAAGATTGCCAAAAAGCGGTCAAACAGTTGCCAGGAGTCGAAAAAGTGGCTGTGGAGGTGACAGCCGAGACTCCCCAGCAGAAGGGAGTGGTCGATCGCCAAGGCATAGAAGGCGTTAAAAATATTATCGCAATTTCCAGCGGCAAAGGGGGCGTCGGCAAAAGCACGGTGGCGGTGAATGTGGCAGTAGCCCTGGCGCAAACCGGCGCAAAGGTGGGTTTGCTGGATGCCGATATCTATGGGCCCAACGACCCAAATATGTTGGGTTTGGGGGACGCGAAAGTAATGGTTAGGGATGGAAAAAGCGGAGAAAGCCTCGAACCCGCATTCAACTACGGCGTCAAATTAGTGTCGATGGCGTTTTTAATTGAGAAAGACCAGCCTGTAATTTGGCGCGGCCCGATGTTGAACGGAATCATCCGACAGTTCCTCTACCAGGTGAATTGGGGCGATTTAGATTATCTGATTGTCGATATGCCTCCGGGTACTGGAGACGCGCAGTTGACAATGGCCCAAGCGGTGCCGATGGCTGGTGTGGTGATTGTGACGACGCCGCAGACGGTGGCTTTGTTGGACTCCCGCAAGGGGTTGAAGATGTTCCAACAGTTGGGAGTGTCGGTGTTGGGAATTGTGGAAAATATGAGTTATTTTGTGCCGCCGGATATGCCTGACAAGCAATACGATATTTTCGGTTCCGGCGGCGGCGAAAGGACGGCGGCAGAGTTGGGAGTGCCGCTGTTAGGCCGCATTCCGCTGGAAATTCCGCTGCGGGAAGGTGGCGATTCCGGTGTGCCAATTGTCGTGGGACAACCGGGTTCTGCTTCGGCGAGGGAGTTGCGGGCGATCGCGGGTCGCATTGCTGGTAAAGTTTCTGTAGCAGCCCTAGCCTAATAGACATCTCATCCAAAAGTTCGTCAAGGGCAGGCTCTCCGGCCTGCCCCACAACAGTTTTTGGGAGAAGTCTCACAAACTTTCGTTTCCCAGCTTTGTCTCCTGTTGGCGAAGGTTTGCCTAATTCCCGAGCTCTGCTTGGGAACTAGAAACGAGAAACGGTAAGCTATAAAGAGCAAACTTAACATTCAAAGAATTATGATTTTTCCAGGTTCGGCAGTTCGAGTTAAAGATAAGGGCGAGATTTACTACGGCTTTCAAGGACTTGTGCAGCGAGTTACCGACGGGAAAGTCGCGGTATTGTTTGAAGGTGGCAATTGGGACAAGCTGATCACGTTCCGCTTATCGCAATTGGATATTGTGGATGCTACGGCTGGTCGCGCGAAATAGTCATTAGTCAGCGGTCATTAGTCAGTTGTTATTTGTTATTAGTTATTGGTTATTGGTTATTAGTACCCACTCACAAATAACAAATAATAAATAACCAACTGCTAACCGCCAACTGCCAACTGCCAACTGCCAACTGCCAACTGTCAACTGTCAACTGTCAACTGACTAATATGCGTTTACCTTTACCCCAATTTGGAACAAAAGAGCGGCATCCCGATCGCATTGCTGAAGTCATCGAGACGGCAACTACAGAGTTTTTGGCTCAATGCTTGGAACCGGATGACTTGAGTTTTCCGGTGATGCCACCTTTTGGGAGTTGGGTGAAGGCGGAAGATGAAGAGTCCAAAAATCAAATCTACGGCGTAGTTTACCATGCTACCACTAGCCCGATCGACTCGGTGCACAGAGCTAGGGCTTTGGGTTTATCGCTGGAAGAGTTGCGGGAAGAACAACCGCAGATTTTTGCGATGCTGAAAACCGAGTTTCGAGTGGCGCTTGTGGGGTTTGAGAAGCCACCGGAAAGGTTGAACGGCCACGGCCCATCGAGGGGTACAATTTATCAGTATTTGCCGCCGCGCCCGCCGCAAATTCACCAAGCGGTTTATCGCTGCGAACCGGATGAGGTGATTGATTTTACGGTGCAGTTGGATTTCTTGAGGACGCTGCTGGGAGTGACGAATGCGCCTGTGGATGCGCTGACGGCGGCGACGATTCGGGAGATTTATCAGTTGCGAATGCGCGATCGATCTTGGTTGGTGGAAGCGGGCAGGAATTTAAGTGTTTTGTTGAAGGATGATTATGACAGGTTGCGGGTGATTTTGAGTCAGATTCATCCCTAATACCTGACAAAATTGAGATCGTCTGAAGCTAGCCGTTAAACATGACAGGTTTCCCAAATTAAACTAAACTATCAATAGTTCAGCCCGCACACTACTGCTACCCAACATAACTCTCATGCAAGGACAAACACTCGCAGGACGCTATCACATCATCAACCACTTGGGAGGCGGTGGCTTTGGTCAAACTTACTTGGCTGAAGATAAAAGGCGATCGGGAAATCCTCGGTGTGTCGTCAAGCAACTCAAGCCGCAGTTTACAGATCCGCAAACTCTAGAGATAGCTAGACGTTTATTTACAACAGAAACAGACACCCTCCACAATCTAGGAACTCATCCTCAGATTCCCGAACTTTTGGATCATTTTGAGGAAAATCAGGAATTTTATTTAGTTCAAGAGTTGATTGAGGGGAGAGATTTAAGCAAAGAAATTACTCCCGGCCAGCGGCTTAGTGAGTTGCAAGTTATGGCTATTTTGCAGGAAATCGTAGAAATATTGGTGTTTGTTCAGCAGCACAAAGTCATCCACCGGGATATTAAACCTCCTAATTTAATGAGGCGCAATTCTGACGGCAAAATATTCTTAATTGACTTTGGGGCTGTCAAACGAATTAGCACTCAAATAGTTAACACTACAGGGCAAATTCCGCCGACTATTGGCATCGGCACAAATGGTTATACGCCAGCGGAACAAAATAACGGACATCCTAACTTTGGCAGCGATATTTATGCTGTGGGAATGACTGGGATTGAATGGCTGACGGGCATACTTCCTCACGAGTTGCCAAAGGATGCTAACGGTGAAATTGTTTGGCGCGATCGCACTCAAGTTAGCGATGGTTTTGCTAATATCTTAAACAAAATGGTGCGGTATCATTTTCGCGATCGCTACCAGTCAGCCGCAGAGGTGTTGCAAGCTTTCAACAATTTGAGGAGAATTCCACCATCTTCTACTGTAGTATCATCTCCTAACTTATTGACATTAATGAGTAACTGGACGCGAGATCATATAATTGGTTTGCTTGGGGTTGGTTTGGCTGCTATATTTGGTGTAGCAGCATTGTTTACACCAGAAATTAGAAAAATGGTGGGATTGGAGGCTGCGGATAATCTGGCAAGTTATGACAATACAGCCCAAGGTATTAAAATCAAATATCCCGATAATTGGACTAAACAAGAAGAGTCTAACGCCGTTACCAAAGATGTGGTTCAATTTATTTCACCTAAAGAAAACGATGCTGATAACTTTCAGGAACGGCTGATTGTGACAGTTGAACCTACGACGAATAATAAAACCCTTGATGAATATACGAAGTTATCTAAACAAGAAATCTTGAATTTAGATAAAAATGCTAAGATAGCTCAAGAGGGTGAATCTACTCTGGCTGGTAAAAACGGGTATAGAGTTGTTTATACAACAAAAGAAGGGAATGAAGAGTTTAAAAAATTGAATGTTTGGACAATGAAAAATGACAAGGCTTATTTGATAACCTACGAGGCAAAAGCGGGGAAGTACGAGCAGTTTTTGCCTGTTGTTGAGAAAATGATTAAGTCGCTGGAAGTTCAAGACACGAAATAAATTTATTGAGGCAGTTGTCAGATTATGGTGACAGTATCAATCAAAGATGAATATGTTGAAGTGTTGAGTGCTTTGGGTGATTTGCAGGCGGCTATGGATTTGGCAATCCAACGCTATACCATCGAGCAGATTACCGCAAAAGTTGCTGAACTTCGACAAAGAAATGCTCAGTATCAAGCTAAATATGGGATGGATTATCTCACTTTTAACCAGCGACTTTCTGAAGATGAATTTTTTATCAGAAATCTGGAATCGAAGGTTAATAATTTGTGGGAGATTGACTTGGCTGATTGGGAATTTTGCTATAAGGGAATAGGAGATTGGACGCGCAAGTTACAGAATCTTTTACTTGAAACTAATAACTTAATTTCTCATTAGATGCCTAATTTATACATAAATTAGCACTTACTGGGGCCGAGAAACCGGGTTTTTTACGAAAAATATTCGTGGTAGCCGACAGATTAGGTGAAAACCCGGTTTCTTTAGTCGCAGTGAGTAAATCCTGATACAGCATATTCCATGTATATGTGGTACACATAATCTTGCGAGATGTCGTGTAAGGTGCGTCGCCCTCAAAAATCTACAAGTTCTATTCAATATCTCGTAGCGACGCACCCTACAGATTAACACTACATAACAATCAAGAGGTCATTATTTATGAATCCCCAATCTGGAACCAAATCACCCTTGGATCGTAAACCGCAAATTCCCCTAACAGAACTCCATCAAAAAATTGATGCTGGGGTTAAAATTGCTATTGCTAAAGCCATAGAAAAACACCGCAAATTAGGGGAATCAATTAGCATTTGGCAGGATGGCAAAGTAATTACTTTAACTGCCGATCAAATTCCTCCCCTGAAATTAGATAATGATAGTTAATCCTTATTTTGCCATCAAATGAGGAACAGATATTTTAGTCAAAAATTTTGGGCAATTATTTAGGATTCAGCTACTTTTTCTGGTACTCGCCGATATTTGCCATCTAAACGTTCCTGTCGCTGACGGCGGTTGTCAGCTTCTAACATTGCGAGGACTTCATCTAATTTTAAATTGACAATATCAAGCTGCTGGCAAGATTCTCGCATCCTAGCAACATTTTGCTGTCTAGTTTCTAAATCCGGTATTCTGGGCTGTTGAGTCATGGCAGATTCCAACTCCTTTTAATTTCTTGAATACTTGCTTCTGAGCCATCGGCTGCTGCTTCTGTCTCTGCGATCGTCCTATACAAAAAGTCTAGCACATCGGCTGTTGCTGCTGGTTGAGATTCTGCTACCTGTTGCAAGATTCTGTGCAAGCGGTTGTAGGGAATTCTCAGGCGTTCCTTGACATTATCAATTGCTTCTAACTCAGGCATTGTTTCCTGTGTTTCGCCAAATTGCTGTAAAAGGGAATATTCTGCTGCTGTTGCTGTGTCGAGAAGTGCGACTAACCGCTGTTGCAATCTAAAAATAGTGCTGATAGTTTGGTCTGGTAATGTTGCCATGAATTTGAATTTGGAGGATGACAAATTATCAGTATATTAGCATTGGCTGGGGCTGGGAAACCGGGTTTTTACGAAAAATATTCGTCGTAGCCGACAGATTAAGTAAAAACCCGGTTTCTTTAGTCGCAGTGAGTAAATCCCGATCGTATTCAGATTTAACGCAATCACTCAATCTGATAAATGTAAGCATCATCAACATTGAATACTAACGGATTGTCAAAGTGTATCTACCTCTTTCGCCTTTTTTATAAGCATTAACAACTACGGTATAGCGGCCGCTGGCGGGTAAGGTGAAGGTGACAGAAGAATTGGAATTCGATCGGCTGATGTCATCATTTTTTGCTAACACTTTTGCATCAGGGGTCAAGAGTATGACCAAGGTATCAAAATCGCGGCTTTCTACGCTAATTGTAACTGATTGACCGGCTCGGCCTTCAAAGGTATGTTGCTCGTACAGACTTCCGTCAGAGGGAAGGGCAGAGGATTTACCAGGTATTAATGAGCTATTCGTGATTAGTCGCTGGCTGTTTGGGTAGTTGTTATAGTTTATCGAAGTCTCCTAAGATTGTTAAGGGCTTTTTGATAATTATCTTTATCACCTTGCTGTTGAAATAAATCTGCTGCTTTTTGAAGGTCTTGAATCGCACCCTGCTTATCTCCTAAACGATAGCGAGCAACTGCTCGGTTGTAGTACGCTTTGGCATAGTTAGGATTAATTTGCAAAGTTTGGTTGTAATCGCTGATCGCACCCTGCTTATCTCCTAAATTAGAGCGGGCAAGTCCTCGGTTGTTGTAGGCTACGGCAAGGTTAGGATTAATTCGCAAAGCTTGGTTGTAATCGCCGATCGCACCCTGCTTATCTCCTAATTCAGAGCGGACAAGTCCTCGGTTGCTGTAGGAATCAGCATCGTTAGGATTAATTCGCAAAGCTTCGTTGTAATCGGCGATCGCACCCTGCTTATCTCCTAAATCAGAGCGGACAACTCCTCGGCTGTAGTAGGCTACGGCAAAGTTAGGACTAATTCGCAAAGCTTGGTTGTAATCGCCGATCGCACCCTGCTTATCTCCTAATTCAGAGCGGACAAGTCCTCGGTTGTTGTAGGCATATGCATTATTAGGATTAATTCGTAAAGCTTGGTTATAATCATCAAGAGAACCTTGCTTATCTCCTAAATCAGAGCGGGCTGCCCCCCGGTTGTTGTAAGCTTCCGAATAATTAGGATTAATTTGCAAAGCTTGGTTGTAATCGCCGATCGCGCCCTGCTTGTCTCCTAGGTCAGAGCGGGCAAGTCCCCGGTTGCTGTAGGCTTCAACATAGTTAGGATTAAGCTGAATTGCTTGATTGTAAGCGGCTACAGCACCCTGATAATCTCCTTTCTTATACTTATCCCCACCCTGAATATAGAAATCACCAGCTTTCGGCCCAGTCGCCACAGGCGCACTCGGAACCTTCACCCCTAAATCCACTTGAGATGAAGCCAACAATCTCAGACTCGTATTAATCGGAATCCCCAGATTAAAACCAGTCTTAGCAATTTGAATATTCTGATTAATACTGCTAGATTCCGCCGCCCTCGTATCCGCCCTCCCGTGAATTCCCACCACCTCGCCATTCTCATTCAACACCGGCCCCCCACTCATTCCCGGCAGCGTATTGTTACTATAAACCAACGCATAACCATCTTCTAAAGGTCGAGAAGCATTAGCAGTAATCCGCCCATCGGTGAAATTGTAAATCGAAGTATTAATCGCCGCTGAAGTCTTCGGAAATCCTGCCACATAAGCCGCTTTCCCTTCTGTCGCCAAATCCGAGTTGCCAATCTTAGCCACGCTGTAAGTTTGACTGCTGGTAAACTCGACAACTGCTAAGTCAATATTTGGCAGTTTTTTCACACTGCTGTAATTGAGCAAATACCGCTTGTCATCAGGCGTGACAATCTCATATTTAGCTTGAGCATCTTTGAAAACGTGACGGGCTGTGAGCACCGTATAAGTGTTGCCATTCCGTTTGATAATGATTCCAGAACCGGGATTTTTACTGTCAATCAGGACTGTGATTGATTTAGCAATTTTGCCAACTTCATCAGCAGATATTGCGAAAACTGCGGTTGGTTGGGCGATGACAATAGTTGCAATTGTACCGATTAAGGCGATGGGAATTTTGTTAGAGAAGTTCATTGATTTTAGCGTTGAGAAATTTGAGATATTTAGTCATGGAGACAGAAACCGGGTTTTTGCCGAAAATTCTGCATTTCAGTCTTTAACACTGGTAAAAACCCGGTTTCTTTGGTATTTATGCGTCAGTCTTCATATTGGATAAGCAAACCCACGCCTAGGGAGACATAGGAGAAACATTTTCCTCAACCGGTGTGTCTTCCAGATATCTCTCCACATCAACAGAACCAGGCCCAGTTTCAGATAGTACATATCCAGAAGCCAACCCGCGACGATCCATCAATTTTTTCAAAGTAGCGTCAGCATCACTCCCCCGCTTGAGAGTGAATAGCAAAGTCCTATTCGTACAACTATCGTCTTTGTTAACAGCAGCACACACCACCGGTTCTCCGTTCAGAGTCCCAGTGTTAATATATTTGAGAGTACCGTTATCGTAGTTTCGCTGAAATCTTCGACCTACCTCTTCGCAGCGTTTTTGAGCAGTCCACGGCGGCGGAAAATAGTTGTTAGAAGTCCAGCGGACAAGGGGTACACTGCCCCGTGGGGTGCGAACCAAGGTGACAGGCTGTCTATTGAGAGTGCCGCAGAAAAAGCTATTATTGCCCGCACGGCTGGGTTGACAAAACAGCGCACTCGTGCTATAAGAAACAACTAGCCCTGTCAGGAGTCCGGTCAAGATTTTGGATTTCATAAATATAAATTTTTGATATATTATCTCATAGCTGAGCTACATTTGCAACCTGGAACTTATCCTGATGCTAAATCCGCAAATCAGTCTGTCATAATTTATTTAAACCAAAAAATCATATGTGGGTAGACGTAACAGCGCTAAATCAGATTCCCGAACGGGATATTTTGAAGGTAAAAGTTGAAGGAATTTCACTAATTTTGAATCGCCAAGGTGCGAATGTCACTTGTTACCGCAATGCTTGCACTCATTTAGAATATCCGATCGATATGGGGAAAGTAAGTAATGGCATTATTACCTGTCCCTTTCATAAATTTCAATTCAAGTTAGATACTGGTAAATGTTTGAATGCACCGAGTGATTCCCTAGAGTCTTATCCCGTAAAGATTGAGGGCGAAATCGTTTTTGTTGACATCAATGAATCATGATTCATCAGTCATTTATTCATACCAATTTGAAACAAAATCTCATAAGAATAAAAAAATAAGAAAAATAAATTAGAGGTTTTTACCTGTAGGGACACGGCACGGCACCGTGTCTGGCAATCTATGCCTTAAGATAGATATTTTTTATACAGTTAATAACCGTTAATAACCGTAACAACAATTTGTCAAAATCTTATTATGTGCTGTTTCCAACACAAACCTGCTAGCGCCGGGAGGCTTTGCCGACATGGGAGCCAAACAAGGCAGAGCATAAGAATCTGAGTTGCCTGGTAAATTACAAAGTCCCACGCATTTAATAGAAGGGTTCCGAGCGTGATACCAGTAATTTTATAACCCAATACGGTTCACTTAAGACAGATCCCCCCTAACCCCCCGGGAGATGCGGGGGGGACAAGAAGCTCTTAAAGTCCCCGCAACGATGCGGGGGATTTAGGGTGATCTCCGGGCATAAATAGTGTTAAGTAAACCGTATTGTTTTATAACCCAACAAACATTCTCAATAGTGTTCATACTCCTCGTACCTTCACGCGGCAAGGAGCGTCAAAGATAAAATCTCAACTAGGGACGGAAAACCAGATATTCCAACAAATAAAATCATGAAAAAACTATGCCTGTTTTTTTTTTGATGGTGATGATTAGCTTGGGAACAGTTGCAATTGTCAGAAGTCAGCAAACACCACCACCTATCAATACCTATAGTCAAACCGTGAAACGGGAAGTCTTCGCGAGTGGTTATCCTAGTGAGGCAGAAGGTAGAATTTTAGAATTAGTACGTTATACCATTCCTGGTATGGCAAAACTGCTGCCTCACGTTCATCCAGGGATGCAAATTTTCAAAGTTGAATTGGGGACACTCACCTATACTGTTGTCCAGGGAATCGCGAAAATTAAACGCGCCAATGGTAAAGAAGAAACCCTAGACGCGGGCCAAACTACTCGTCTGACGGTGGGAGATTCTTTAGTTGAGGCAGGGGGTATGGTGCATCACGGTCAAAATGAAACAGGAGATCTGGTAATTCTGCTTTCCACTTCTCTCCTGGATTCTCAGAAACCGAAAGCAATTTTGATCGAGCGTTAATCGACTTTACTGGTGCTTGGTGGTGGCGGATTAAAGTTTTGAACTGGCATCTGGGGTTCATATGGTGTCCGAGTAATTAAGCACAATCAGATTGGTTCGTAGTGCGGACTTCAGTCAGCTTTCATGCGGAGGACACTCCCGACGCACTACAAACTGTTTTTGTTATGGTAATAGAGCGGACATGATATGACTCTTTCCCAAGCACATCGCTTGGGAAGGAGTTAATTAACTTTAAACCACCGCACTTTTCAACCTATCACTTTGGCGCGCCGCTGACGGAGGAAAACCCCCAAAAGCCCGATCGCCCCAACGATCAAAAGCAGCCATTCTTCCGGTTCCGGAACCCCAGAAACATTCAAAGGATTGTTCGGTTTCGTCAACTCCTCCTTACCCGATTCTATCTTTCTTTCAAATCGATCGCTCTTAGCTTCCGCCGCCTTTAGCTGCGCCCTTTGCGCGTCATTAACTAGCACAATCATCGAAGAATAAGGCGTGACGACTTTAAAAGTTTTAGCTAGCGAGTGCATTGCATCCAACTGAGTCAACTGATTGGAAGTTTTCTCTTTGCTAAGGGCGGTTATCAACTGCCGCGCAGCTATCGGTTTAAAACCTTCATTTTCATCATCAGTTATTTTCGCAACCGCCGCCGACTTGGGAGTTTTGGCATAACTCCAAACATAGCCATCAACAACACTAATTGCAGATTTCCCTGATGATGCTGTCGTCGCCACTCGCTGCATCGCCTCTTTGATATCGGTAGAAACTCCGCCACCGCTATCTTGAATCAGCTTTAAAGTTCCATCATCGTAAGCCGGTGGTAAGCCTCCCAAATGCACAGTCCATAGGGGTGAGGGCATGGAAACGCTGGTTTTGCGATCGTCGGATAACTCATAGCTGTGGCGATCGCTCACCAAGAATACAGTATCATAAGTGCGATCGGCGCGTAACTGTGCAAACTGTTGCAGAATATCCTTAAGTTGGAGCGTACCATAAAACGTCAACTTTCCAACATCAAAACTCCCCAAATCTTCCACCAACTTCGGCGGCATCCCCGTCGCACTCGCCACATACAAATCAACCGTATTTGCTTTTAAACTATTCGCTTTCAACCATTCAAAATTCTCCTTAACTTCCTTTGTTTCCCCCGCCATACTGCGAGAAGTATCCAGAATCACTGCCAACTTTTTTCCCTGCGGCAGCGAATAATTTGCATCAACTAACGGCTGAGCCGAAATCGTATTTTCTCCCGGCAAATTTGCCAGACGCGGTATTGCTTGCTGCCGGGAAACTGCTAGCACAAAAGTCGGCAGCCAAGTTTCTTTTGCCTCTTTTCCCTTGTAATTTACCTGTTTTCCGGCAATTGTGCGGCGAGTATTTCCATCCCAATAAATGTTACGTTTTTCTGCTAAAACAGGCATCGCCCAACCCTGTGGTTGTCGCATCACTTTGTAAGTCAGCCACAAGTGCATTTCCGTTGGCCCATCAGTTTGCGTGCGCGAAAACTCTCGTTTAGCCGGAATTGGAAAAGCTCGCAAGCGGTATTGTTTCGGGCCAACTTGTTCGAGCAAAGCCGGGTCTACATTTTCTCTCACCTGCTGGTTGTAAACTTGCTGTGCAGCACCTCTGGGCGACACACTAAATGCAAAACGCCTTTTCAAATCCCCAGTATCGCCCAGCCAAACTCCTGTAACTGCGGCGCTTTCCGGCAGTGAAAAGTAATAGAATACTTCTTGCAAGTTCGGCGTTTGATTTTTGTAAACTTCGTAGAGTTGAATGTCAGCCCAATCGCCCTTTTCTGTGATTGTAACTTCTTGGGACTGCAACCATACTTTTTCCTCATTAACATTCAGCAAACCTGCCTTAGCTTCTTGGCGGTTAGATGTTGACTGCACTGCGTGCTTTACTGCTTCCGTGTCACCTTTTTGAATTTCGGTATCGAAGAATCCAGCGTAGAGTTTTTCGGCTTTTTTAACATCGGAATCAGAGCCTTGATACAAAAACGGCGACATTAAAAAATTGTAGCTGTTCTGCACGTTGCGAGCCGCTGTGTTAGGCAAACTGAACGTATTTTTGTACATCTCATAAATGTGGTTGTTTTCTCCCACAGTGCTGAGATAGCGGTACGGAGATAAATAAGCATTAACTAAGCCCGATCGAATCATATCAGACTTGGCTAATAAAGTTTGACGCGCAGTGTCATTTGCTGCGGGAGTTGCCAGAATTTTCATGGCTTGAATTTGCGGCTGCTGTAGCAAAGCTGCAAAAATTGCCAGCCAAGCAGCCATGACTCCCAAGCTGCCCATGATTGCTTGATTCTTTCCGTATTGGGAAGCAAAACTGCGAAATACTTTGCGTCCAGATTGGATGTATAGAAAGCCGTAAAGCGAAGGCATTACTACGAACAAGCTGGAGGTAAGACCAAACAGAATCAAGGATAATGGTAGCCACCAAATTATGGATAATGAAGTGTACTTTAGAGAATCTATCAGTGGTGCTACCCAAACAAAACTTAAAAATCCAACTACCAGCGTAAATGCGACAGGTAGAGCGTAAAACATCAGCAAGGTTGCCGCCCAAGTTCCAACTAGCAGCATTAAGCTGTGAAATCCTAACTGGATCCATGCACTTCGCTTGTTTCCCATGAATCCAATAGAACTGGACTTTCTGTTGCGAGCATCTTGAGATATTGAAATATCTTCAATATTTTCTTGTTTCCCAAAATATCCGTACAGCATTTCTACTAAAAATGCTGCAATGCACAAAACGATTGTAGCGATAATTAGCGAGCTGGCTGGATTCAGTTCTCGAAGCATAAACAGCCTGATTAAGCAGAGCAAAAACAACGGCGCTTCTACTCCGTAAAACAAGCGCATTAGCTGCAATGGTTGCTTGTGAAAGCGCCTTGCTCCTACTATGGTAAACACTGTCGGTACTGCTATCAGTGCTGTTAGGGTTAAGGAAAATTCAAGGGGAATAATTCCGTCTATTGTTGCTTGGATTAACGGAATTGCTAGGTATGGCAAAATTCCTAGATAAACAGTTGACAAAAATGTCAGGTTCCACACCCAAAAAACAATTCTAAAAATTGCATCAAATACCTGCTTTGCTTTCATTTTTTGCTCCTTTTAAGCTTTGTTTGACAGCATTATGTACGTTAGCAGTAAACTCTTGTACCTCGGAATTTTCAGGATTTACGAAACTGTCAAAAAGAATGGAAACTAGCACCCAAGTCTGATTGCGATGGGTGATGTCGCTGCCGATGCGCGACAAGAAGTTATCTGTGGTTTGCGCTTGAGATTGCAGCCAGTATGCAGCGGATAGTTGGTTGTCTTTGAGATACAGCCAGCGAGCGGTTACGGTAGGAGTTAGCTGTTTTTGTTCTATTCGATTAACGGAGATGCCACTGGTTACAAAGCACAACTCTGGTGCGTGATAAGTCTGCCAAGATGTGCTGGCTACTGCGAGGAGGGAACCGTGCAAGTTACCTGAGACAAATCTCTTTTTTTCGGCTTTTGTATCTGGGTAATTGCCGAAGAATCTTTGTTCGCTGGGATTCAGCGGGATTGCTTCGGATATAATTTGTTGGGGTAGTTGTAAAGGGGCGATCGCTACTTTTGTACTTTCGACATGATACAATTGAGAAATTCCTGCTAAAACAGTCACCGTCACAATTAGTCCGGCTTTTGCCAGAGGCTGATTTTTCAGTATTTCCGAATCTCGTTGCGAGTTGAAATCAATTTGTTTTGTTGGCTGAAATTTGGGAACTTGTTGCAGCATCAACCAACTTACAAAACAACCGCAGACTAAACCTACAATTCCCAGCGGTACGTGGAGGATTTCTGCATAGGTTGGCTGTTGCCAAACTTGGGCAACCAGCACTAGCGCGACAACCCGCAAAGCGTTAGCAGACAGCAACATTAACAAGTTAGCAGCGCATACTGCCAGCCATTGAAAACTTAATTTTCGGCTTTCTAACCAGGTAGCCACTAGCAAAAATAGCGTCCCGACTAATAGGGTTTTAATGCCGCTGCAAGGTATATCAACGTGAGCGATGCCGTTTTCCAAAATCAGGATATCGTAGGAAGAAATAGCTCCCACGTGCAGGAATGAGAGCAACTGTTCTACTACGTGAGCAGTCATCACTCGCGCGGGCAAGCCGAGGCCGCTATTAAACTGATTGCTGAAGGGTAAAATACAAGCCAGCAAGCCGGCAATTGGCAAGTTTTTTTGCCAAAAATTCGGTTCCGCAAAGAAGCCGCACAGCCCGTAAGTTCCGAGGATAAATAGCAGTACGCTAACTTGTGGGATATTAATTATGCACCCTGTGGCGATCGCCAAAACACCTGCACCCAACATCAACAGCAGCGGATTGCGCCTCAAAATGAAGTTGCGGGAAAATGCGCGCGGGCGATCGCTCGGTTGGGGCGATCGCACTACTAATGCTACAATCAGAAAACCAATTGCTATCTTGTACAGTGCCGGTATCTCAACAAACGACGATAACAGCCACTTAACAGCCGAGATATTGGCCCAAAACCAAGCAAGCGCCAGCAAAAAAGGAGCCAGCCAAACCAAATTAACCGCCTGAGGGGGACTAACAGAATCTGAAATTCCCGAATCTGGAATATTGGTGCGCTGCATGATACCGCTTGAAATTCACATTGATGAAATCTTAGCTCAGCAAAATTGGTAATGCCTAGACCCGTAAATTAAGTTTTGTCAAGCTTCTATTTTCTATACATAAATGTTAGCCTTATAATAATTTAATCGGAGGTAAAAATGAGCGAAAAAAGTACAGGATACAAAATTCTTAGCGACAACCGACAAGCGCGCCATTTGTATGAAATTATAGATACATATCAAGTGGGAATCGAGTTAAAGGGAACCGAAGTCAAATCGATTCGGGAAGGAAAAGCGAATTTGCGGGACGGATATGCTTTGGTTAAAAATGGCGAAATATGGCTGATTAACGTTCATATTTCGCCGTGGAGAAGTGCTAGCAACTATTTTAATCACGAGCCTCGCCGCACCCGCAAATTGCTGATGCACAAGCAGGAAATTCGCAAATTAATCGGCAAAGTGGAAGAAAAAGGTTTGACTTTAGTGCCGTTAAAAATGTATTTGAAAGGTGGCTGGGTAAAACTTGATATCGGTTTGGGAAAAGGGAAAAAACTGCACGACAAGCGCGAAGATTTGAAGAAACGCGAAGACAAGCGGGATATGGAACGCGCGATGAAGCAATTTTAGTCATCAGTCATCAGTCATTAGTCGGTAAACAGTCAACTGTCACCTATCAACCCAACGACTGTGCTCTTCGGGCAGGGGGCAAGCTGTCAACTGTCAACAGTCATCAGTTATATTATGTGGGAGCATCTCATTTTTGTAAAAAGCATTTTTTTTTGAGTGCGAGCGTCCCCGCTCGCGTATTGTATAGTACGCGAGCGGGGACAGCACTATAAATACAAAACTCAGATGCTGCCTATCATGTCCGATCCATAACCATAATAAAAATGGTTCGTAGTGCGTCCTGGTGTCCGCAGCTTCAGAGCGGACACCAGGACGCACTACAAACTGTTCGCGCGTGCCCTTAATCGAGCGAACACCATATCATCAGTCATTCAGTCATCAGTCCTCTCAACCGCTTCTGTCAACCTCTTCGGGCTCTTCTGTCAACTGCCAACTGTCAACTGTCAACTGTCAACTGTCAACTGTCCTTCTTCCCGCTTCAATCTTCAATCTTCCTGAAAATATCCGGATTGCTTGTGGAGTCCCACGAAGGGTTAACCTATGCTCGAATACATCTAGGTAATCGCAGCATGAGGCAAGCATTCGGCTGTGGAGTTGCAAACCATAAATGAGAAATGAGTTCAAGCCTTCCTTCATTTCCTAAGATTATGATGCCATGAGGGTGGCAATTAAATCTAGACAACAAAATATCCCAACTCTCAAGTTAAAAGATGCTAAAAACGACACCGTTAGCTAACATTTTTAATGTCATGAAAGAGCCAACAAAAAAGCATCATCACTCCAAGTGGGCGGCATTCCTACTGATGCTAGCAGTAGGCTTTGGCGGCTGGCAATTTGGGTTGCCGGAACTCGCCTCACTGTTTAATAATAAGGGCTTTGAAAACTACAAAGCCAATAGATTGGCTGATACTCAAAAAGCCTATGAATTAGCCCTCTCCGTAGATCCCAAGAGCCGAACAGCTCTTTACAATTTGGGATGGCTGTGCGAAGAGGTGCAAGATTTAGAGTGCGCCCGAGGAAAATACCTGCAAGCTGCCAAACTGGGTCTCCCTGCTGCTTACAGCAATTTAGCTCGATTATATATAGTAGACAAGAAAAACTATGCTGCTGCCGTTCACTTGCTGTGGCAAGGTTTAAAATTAGCTGAGGACGATCGAGTAAAATATTCCTTACTCAAAAATTTGGGATGGGCTCGGCTGAAACAGGGTAGATATTCAGAGGCATTGCAGCATCTGGATGCAGCGATTAAGCTTGATAGTGAAAGACCTGCAACTTACTGCTTAAAAGCGCAAGTCCTAGAAGGGATGAAAAAGACGAAGGAAGCGCTACCGCAGTGGAAAACTTGTCTAAAGTATGCGGATTCCCAAGAATTCGATGAGGATATATGGATAGGAATGGCACGTCAACGATTAAAAGAGGAAAAAACAAATAAATGAAACGCACAGTTTTGCTTTCATCAGCCATGCTGGCAATTATAACGGTAATGGAGCTAAGTCAAGCCTCAAGAGCAATGCCAACTCCTGCAACTGTTACACCCACAGTGAATGAATCAGTCGCAACGCTGTTCCAATTGAATCAGTCTACGACGTGGCGGCGGTGCAAAGATAGAGATGGATATTATGCGTGTCCGAGATTTGCAATGCCTTCGGATAGCGAAGAATAAGAGTTATTTTCGATAATTTTTGTAGAGTTCGCCACTAGCACTTTACAACTAACAGGTATGTAGTATGTAGTAGTAGTTATGTAGGTGCACGCTGTGCACCTTATACCATTTGAGATTTGAGATTTGAGATTTGAGATTTTTCGATTTGAGATTAAAGAATTGGAAATGACTGATGACTATAGCCTTTTTCAGTAACAGTGCGGTGCTCATAGGGCATAGGGCATAGGGCATAGGGCATAGGGCATAGGGCATAGGGCATAGGGCATAGGGCATACCTCACTTATTTGAGAAAGGCTATAGCGCGTCGCGTGAGAACCCCGGTCTTTCAAGCCGGGGATGAAACGCAGTTGCAACCTTTAGGTTGCCAGTAATCTGTGTTATAGTTTTTAACAATGTGGAACAAGTAGGCGTATCAACTACGCGTAGAACCATTCCTAGAACGGTGAAATTCCGGGCAGTAAGACACCCTCAACATCTTTGTTTGAGAAAGACTATGGCACAGCCAAGCAGCGCAGGATGGGGAGCGTACCGAACTGGCTTAGTGTTGAGAAGTGCGAACGAAAGCATAAATCAAAAAAGTAAGCGTAATTGCAACACCAAAAGGTAGTTGTTTTGAACGTCTAGATGTGTCTTGACAGCGTATTTAAGAGTGTCAAAGCTTCTTAAGAATCTCCGCACCTTCAGGTCGGAGAGTGTCAAATCATCGCTTGCAGCTTTAGGAAAGCTGTCTGCTTTTTGGGAACTGGAATCCTTACCGGGCGGGGATAAAACCCCGCCATTACTTTTATAAGTTCGATTTTTGAACCGCAAGCTTTTCGGTGATTACCCAGGGGTACCTGATTTTTCCGATCGCTATTCTACTCGCCCTGTGTCAAACCTGAATCTTGCTGCTGCTGAGAATTGCTATAAAAACTAGCAATAATCGCCACCATCAACCACCAAAGCATATTAACTTCCGGCCGATACCAAACTGTATCGACAAAACCGTGAGCCATCATACCAGTTAAAGTGGCGATCGCCCCAATCAACCAAAACCCCTGATTTGATTTGAGATTTGGGGATTCTTCCTCTAAATGAGAGCTGTTAAATTGTGCGTCGCGCAATTTTTTGATCTGCAACAAACCTTGATTGACGGTAACAGTCATCAGCCACAGGAAACACATTAAACCGATAAAACCAGTTTCGACGGCAATTTCTAGCAGCACAGAATAAGCGCTCAAAGCAGTGAATTTTGGCTTCATATAAAGCGGATAAACTTTATTAAAAGCAGTATTTCCGGGCCCAATGCCGAGGATTGGCCGATCGCGAATCATGTCAATCACCGCCATCCAAACATTAATCCGAAAATTGTTGCTGCTGTCGCCGCGCCCGACAAACATACTCGAAACTCGATCGCGCAACGCTGGCACCAAAGCTACTCCCAAAATTAACGCTCCAGCCAAACCTCCTAACCCTAACGGTAGCGCCCAAGTGCGCCAGAACCTAGGCATCAAAGGGCTGTACCAGTACCAAAGCAGGACTAAAAACACTACTAGCAGTGCCACAAAACCGATCCAAGCACCGCGACTGTCGGTGTAGCGCAAACACGCGCAATTCACCACCAGCATCGTCAACGCTAAAAGTTTGGTTCCCCATCCTTGCCACACAAAAAGTGCGGCGGCGCTCAAGGCAATGGCTGGTAGCAAATAGGAACCGAGCAAGTTGGGATTGCCCAAAAAACTGTAAACTCGGGTGACATCGGCTTGAGTAGAAGTCGGATCGTTCCAAGTAGCTAATGGTGGCACTTTATCAATCCACTGCCGCACGCCGTAGAAACTGACAATTAAAGCAACATTAAGATATACGGCTATTAACCACGATCGCAAACGGGAATCTCGCAATATCCGCGCCATCAGTGCAAAAAATAGCAAATACAGCGTTAGCTTCGTCCAGCCTGTAAAAGCGGCGGCTTTCACCGGCGACATTGCTGTGGCGACGGTAGCAATGCCCCAGTACAAAAGTACCAGCAAGTGAATGGGTGTGAGGGCGATCGCGCGATCGTCCGAAACAGTCAGCAGCACCCAAAACGCAGCGCCAGCAGCCATCAACACACCCACCAGGGCGTTGTTTACAAATGGGCCCATACCGAACGTCAAGGCGAGCAAAACAAAACCCAGGGGCTCGGCCCACTGCATCAGCCAGCTACTCTGCCGCCAACCGCGCAAAGAGCCGATCGCCAAATTCAATAAATAACTGCCACTTTGCCACTGAGAGAGCGACAAATTTGCCAGAGTTAACTGTTGCCAAACTGAATTCATTTCTTTAAATTCGTTATTCGTTATTCGTTATTCGTTATTCGTTATTCGTTGTTCGTTATTCGTTATTCGTTGTTCGTTATTGGCTGTAATAACAACAAATAACTAATAACAAGTAACAAGTAACCAATAACAAGTAACCAATAACAACTGTCAACTGTCAACTGTCAACTGTCAACTGACTTCATCTTTCCAACAACTCGGTAGCATTGGTACAGGGGAGCCAGAGCGCGTAGCGATATCCAGATTCTGGAGTGCCTTGAATCGAGAGTTTGCCGCCTTGAATTTCCACCAACTGGCAGCAAAGCAGCAGCCCCAAGCGTTCCCTAGCGCCGTAACCAGCTAACACAGGTGCCGTATCCGCAGCATTCTCGGCCACCAAAGCCGCCAACTCAGAAAACGCCAGCGTTAATCGCTGCGAAGCCTGTGTCTGTGACGGAAGTGGCGGTTCAAATTCCAGGGAGTCGGTTTCGGAGTTCGATCGCGCACCGCGATCGGCTCCGACCTTCAACAAGTAGTCGGAGTAGAGTTTAGCATGGGGCAAACTTTCACCCAACCAAGGATGAAAAACCCAAACTCCGATATTGATACCGTCTTGTTTCCGAGAAACGTGGACTCGAATCACGCTGCCTGCCCCAGCCGATTGAATAATGCTAAAAATTAAGTGGTGCAGCATTTGCTGAACTTTATCCTTATCGGCCAGCCAGATGCGCGGCCCGGGCCCCATTGACAAGTTAATTTCTTGCTCTCGTCTAGAGGCTGCTGGCGACAGGGTTGTCACAACTTGCTGAGACAAAGTTTCTATATCAACTGCGGTTCGCTTCAATGTGAAAGCGGTATCGTCTAGATCTGCCAGTTCCAAAATTTCTTCAACTAGCGATCGCAAAGATCGGCTGCTGTCTTGGATCACGTCGATATATTCTTTTTGCTTGCTCGTTAAGGGGCCGTAAATTTCTTGGTTCAATACGCTTGCCATGCCGAGGACAGAAGTGAGCGGGGTGAGCAATTCTTGCGCTAAATGATTCAGCAGTTTTACTTTAATTGAGTTAGTAGATAAATCGATAGGTTTGTTATTCATCGGTTATTTTTGTTGGTTCATTATCGAGCGCTTATTGTTAGATCGAGTCCGGTTAAATAATTCTAATTAAGTTTGTACTGAGGACGGCAGCCCTCAAAATCTTAAAACGCCGAACGAAAACAACTTTATTATCAGTGATTAACCGGCACTGATACTTAGTTACTTATTATACATCTTCCCCAAGTTTATAACAAGTTGTTTGCTGCACGAATTAAAAATAGAGTGGCAACCCAAAGGCAATATATAGCAGTTGACAGTTGACAGTTGACAGTTGACAGTTGACAGTTACATAGTACGAGAATCAAACCGTTTATGCTAAAGGGTTATAGGATCTATTCATGACATGATTTATGTCCTAACCTATGTGGCGGTTGCTATATCATCCTTATTTTTGCTTCTCTCTTCCTGCGTCTCTCTTCCTACTTCCCTATTCCTAATTGCAGATTCGGACTAATTAAGATTTAATCATTCCTTCTAAAGCGGATTGCAAGTCTTGAGTGAGTTCGGCAACTGCTACCCTGCGGCTGCTTTGATATCCCTCCCAGCGATCGCCCACTGATATCGGTTCGCCCACGGTCATTTGCACCTGCTGTTTGCCCAAAGAAGGTCGGCCGAAAGGATTTCCGCCTTTGATGCGAGTCAGTACGTCCCACAGCAGTAAAGTTGTTTCTGCCAAACGTTCTGCTGTGAGCTTTTCTTGGACGTATCTGCCCGTGACTGAGACGAAACTTTCGACAAGTCTCATGTGCCACATCCGCAGACTTGCTTCTTCAGCGAGGCGATCGGCTAATCCTCTTTCTAAGGCACAAAGTCCTGCAATATCTTTGATATCTTCTCGATAAATATAGTCCCAGCCTGCTTGTTCCAGACGGCGGCAGCGGTCTATCAAACTGCCTTTGGGCTTCAAGTTAAAATATTCTTCTGCTACTTGCAAGCCTACGTCTAACAGTGCTGTCAGTCGAGGAATCATCGCTTCATTTTCCGAATCGTTTGTCGTTGTTTCGGGCAGCGGTATTAATGTCAAAGAAGATGTTTTTAACTGTAAATTTCGATGATAAAAACGGGCGTAAAACTGTTCCATTACTGTTAGTAAATGGTTGCCAACTCGAATCAGGCGCAGATATTGGAATTTGTGATGCTGGTCTGCGGGAGCGAGATTTTCTGCCTCTAATTTAGCAATCTCGGTGGGTTCTAAGGCTGGAAGTCCGCAATCTATTTCTAATTGAGTTAAAAGTTTTTCTAAGGGTTCCCAAGGTGGATTGACATAGCGGTATTGAATGCCGATCGGCACAATCAACACTTTTTCATCAGTACGTCCGGCTTTTAGCAAGTCTTCAACGCACCAGAAGCCCATTTGAGCGATTCCCGGTTCCAGGGGGCTAACTATTTCATTGTGACCGTTGGTGGCGCCTTCTGGGGCGGCGGCGATGGGAAATTGGCTGTTGGCGAATAAATCGCGGGCCGATCGCAATCCAGCGCGATCGATCTTGCCGCGCACAATCGGAGTACCGCCGAGGCGAGAATATAGCCAGCCGACGCTAGAACCGGCCCACAGAGGAATTCCGCGATCGTAGATAAAGTGGGAATGTACCGGGAATTGCAGGGGAATGCCTTTGGCGCGCGCCGCCTGGGGAACGAGTTTCCAAATTAGTTGTCCCAAACAGTAGGGATCGTCGGAGTTGGGATGGCGGAAGGCGAGTAAGAAGCGAACTTTTTGATTTTGAAATTGGTGGAAGAGTTCGGCGAGGGTTTCGACGTTTTCGGCTTGAATGTGGCTGATATTTGTCTTAAATCGCAGCCACCAGGGGAGTATTTGCTGACAACCATTGACGATGAGGGGGTTGTAGGCTGGGGGTATGAATTCCAGCGGTGGCTGAACTTGGTTTATAGAATTGGGCATTTGGCGATTTTACTGTCGTGCATTTCAATTGCATATTCGGGACGGGCTAGAAGCCCATCCCACAAGACTTGAATTATTTCTTGACATACAGTTTAAATGCACAACAGCTTAACTTACAATTTTTATTGTTCTTGTGGGATGGGCGTCCCGCCCGTCCAGAAAGAACGGGATCTTCTGGCCCATCCCACTTTTAAGAGTGTAAGTTATTAAATTTTAGTTCCTTAGTTAATCATGTGCGATCGATTTACCGCAATCAGATTCGATCGCGCGTGCGGACTTTAGTCCGCAGCCTGAAAGCGGACTTTAGTCCGCACTACAAACAAACGGTTTTTGTGATGGTAATCGACTCGACATGATATAAGACGGCGCTTGCAACCGCCCCTAGAGAAACAAAACCCACTTCCATGAGATTGCTAACTTAAGCTTATTGGTTTATAGCGGCAAACGCATAATTCCTGTCACTAAGATTTTGGATTGCCAAAATCTAAAATCTAAAATCCTATTGTGCGGCTTCAAAAATCATTTCTTGGAAGTTAATCACATCCGATCGCGGATCGCAGTGAGTGACTTTGACTTCTAGCCGATCGCCAATTTCGACCGATCGACCAAATCGCATCGCCAACTCCAAACCCAACTCTTCCAACAAAATCAAAGCCAGATTGCTATCTTCCCTCAACCAGCGCAGCATCAAAGCTTCCCAAACCTCATCAGGATTGCGCCGCAAATATTCCAATCCCCAATAACGGTTTGTTTGGCGTTCCACAGTAGAGGCTTCTCTAACTGCGGTACCGAGACACATCACAATATCCTGTATTTCTTGGGCGGAAAAAGGCAGTGGTTCGCCCCGCAGGTGGGCTTTAATTTGGAAGTGAGTCAGCAAGTCGGTATAGCGGCGGATCGGGGAAGTAACTTGAGTGTAGGATTCCAAACCTAAACCTGCGTGGCGTCCGGGGGTCAGACCCATTTCGCTGCGGGGCATACAGCGACGTACAGCGCAAGCGCGGGCTGGGCCAGCGGGCACGGCCAGCAGTTCTTCCTCTGGGGGGAGTTCCGGCTGCGGCTGATAGCGGTAGGGTATGGGCAGGCTGTGAGTTTGACCGTAGCGGGCGGCGACTTCGCCAGCTAAAATCATCATTTCTGCTACTAGCAATCTGGCTGTGGAGTCGTCGATGACGTGGATTTTGATTTCGTCGCCGTGGACTTTGATGACGGATTCGGGCATGAAAATGCTGATGGCGCCTTGGGCTTCGCGCCATTTTTGACGCAGTTTTGCCGCCGAGGCGATCGCGCTTATTTCCGGTTCTGCTTCAATTCCCAACTCCAGCATTTCGTCTACGTCATCGTAGGTTAAGCGATAGGTGGGTTTGATCTTGCTGATATGGATGCTGTAATCTTGGGCCGCGCCGATTTCATCTAAGGTGACACTAAAGCTGAGGGCGCTGCACTCTTTACCTTGAATTAAACTCATCGGCCCGGTTGCCAAAGCTGGGGGAAACATGGGGATCATGCCCGTGGGCAGATACACTGTAGTGGTGCGCTTTCTGGCTTCGAGGTCGAGTTCGTCTCCGGGGGAAAGCAAGCGGGTCGGATCTGCTATGTGTATCCACAGACGCTGCTGGCCGTTTTCGAGGAATTCTAGGCTGAGTCCGTCGTCGATTTCCGTAGTGCTTTCGTCGTCGATCGTGTAAACCTTGAGGTGAGTTAAATCGAGACGATCTGTGTCTGAGTCGGTTGAGGGTTCTTCTAGGCAGCTTTGCGCTACTTCTAATACCTTTGCCGATAGTTGTAGGGGAATTTGGCTTCGCCGCAAAAACAGGTTTTCGTGGGGACTCCACAGGCCGAGATCGACTAGGAGTTGAAATGCTGCTTCAGGGTTTTCGGGACGTTGTAAGCTGGCTAAAGTTTCTAATGCCGGCGTGCGGTGAGTTGCTTCTTCTCCGAGGGTAGCAAAGCGTTCTAGGGCATCGAGGCGAGTTCGATCGCTAGTTGCCCAATCTACATTATTTTCCCCAGCCAGCCGCCGTTTAACTCGATCCCAAAATCCTTGGGATTCTTGGTGTCGGTGCTGTTCTACTTCTTGCTGGTGTTTGATTTCGGCTACTTGGGCAACTGGTCGCGGTTCGTAGCGATCGCCCTTTTGTTTAAAATACAGTTTATCTGTGGACAGCAAACAATAAGCTGCATAACATTGCGCCGGAGTGCGATCGGAAAATAGCAGCATAGCCAGGGCTTCTGGATCTGTATTTTCTCCGTCGCCCACTAGAAGTTCCCAAGCTACTTCTAGACTCGACGGATCTGAGTAAGCTTCTACTTCTTTAAGAAATTTGGAAATGTCGGAGGGTTTGTAAGTTTCTCCGACTGCTTCATAGCTGATTTGTTTTGGCGGAATGCTGTGCGGTTGACCGTTTTCGTCTACCACTACCCAGTTTTTCTTGCCGTCAGGGCGATCGGCAACGGCCAGGCGGCGGTCGCCGTGCACTCTAAATTCTACTAACGTTCCCTTCTCCACTTGCCCGCTTTATATTTGAGATTTTGGATTTTTACAGTTGCCACTTATCGAGTTTCTTTGCTTCCGATTTTAGATTTTGGATGTTTACATTTTTTAAATCAATTGTCAAAACTAACATCTAAAAAGTTCTGCTTTTTGTGCTTTAATTTTTAACTTTTGAGATTTTGATTAAGACTTACGCACCAGCGACTCAATACCAAATATTGCCAGCTATTAGCTACCATCGCTTGCGACAAAAAGACGTTGTTTTCGCGTAAGTCCTATTTTTGTCCAAAATCTAAAATCTAAAATCCAAAATCCAATTAGCCTTCTTGGTTTACGAAGGGCATCAAAGCTACAATTCTTGCTCTTTTGATGCTGCGGGTCAGGTCGCGCTGTTGTTTTGCCGTCAAACCGGTAATCCGGCGGGGCAAAATTTTACCGCGTTCTGTGACGTATTTTTTGAGCAAATCGACATCTTTATAGTCGATCGGGTCTCCTGGTTTGATTGGCGAAACGCGCCGGCGAAAGTAAGTCATGGTTCTTTGGTAATTGGTAATCTGTCATTGGTCATTGGTCATTGGTCATTGGTAATCGGTCATTGGTCATTGGTAATTGGCAATCGGTAATCAGTAATTCTTAAAAGATTCTTAAATGACTGCGATAGTAGAAACTATTAGCCATTAATCCTTAAATACTACTCATTCCCCATGCCCCATGCCCCATTCCCCATGCCCCATGCCCCATTCCCTACTTGATCTCTTTGTGAGTAGTGTGCTTGTTGCAGTGGGGGCAGAACTTTTTGAGTTCCAGCCGTGCCGTCGTGTTGCGACGGTTCTTGGTCGTGGTGTACCGAGACACGCCTTTGGAGCGTTTGCTCGCGTTTGTTCGGCACTCAGTACACTCTAGGGTAATTATGATGCGGACGCCTTTAGCCATAATTCTAAATAAATTTCGACTAATTTAAACACAATTTATTATCGTCTCACATTTGTCTGCACTTGGTCAAGCAATCTTCTAACTTTGATGTCAAGCGAGTAGCCGCGCTTGGTTCCGATGACGATCGTCCTACCGAGTCGATCGTGAAAAGCTTGGGGAAACCTTTCTGCGTCGGTGAAAGCAACGCTACAGTCGATCGCCAGTGGTAACATCAGCAGCAAGACGCCCGCGTTAGTGGAGGTGAGCCCACCTACACCTGCGAAGGCTAGGGCGGCGCAAAAGCCCAGCAATGCCTCGCGCTTGCACAATTCTTGCACTCCGGGAGTCCGTTGGAATCTAGGATCGAAAATTTTCATGTCCAGGGCCCAGCGCCCGAGACTTTGACCTTGGTTTTTCCTGACGATGGCTACGCGCATTATCATCCACAGCAGGACAAAAAGAAAGGTTTGGGCGATCGGATTTGTACCGAGAAGCAAACTGGGTATCCAAACGGCGATCGCGTCAATGCAGAAGGCACCGGCGCGGCAGGTCGGAACTCATAGGCCAAAAAAAGAATTACTTTGAAATGGGTAAGTCCTATTTCTATCGTAATCGAAATCAAGGGGCTTGAAGCCGTAGGGCATAAGGTCAAGGCGCAGCTACATATTAATAAACCTCATCATGGCTTCCAATATCAACCAAGACAATTAAATCATCACCTGTTGTAGCATCTTTTTTGAAAGCAAAAATGATTCGACAATCATAGGCCACTGAACAAGACCATAAACCGTCCAATTTCCCCGTTAACTTATGAGATTTTAAAGCCGGATTAAAAGGATCATCGCCCAACAATTCTAAAACCTCTAATATCTGGTCTTGTAATTGCTTATTTTTTTTGATTAATCGCTTAAAACTTCTTTTGAAACTCGGATCTGTTGTTAAAATCATTCCTCCTCCAATAAATATGACTTCAACTCTTCAAAACTTCCTGAGCATTAGCCAAAATTTCATCCCTCCGATTTTCAATCCGTCGCTTGCGGATTAGCTCAAACAACTGATCCTGATCTTCTATTGATAAACTTTCGACCTGAGCAATAATTTCTTGTACAGTCATCATACAGCCTCCTTTAAACTAAAATCAACGAAATATTTCGCCTCCACCAAAACCCAATCCTTAATCAAACGGCTTAATCCTTATTCCGTTATAATCCACCAAAAGGTCAATATCACTACTCTCATCGACAACACCCCGCGCCACCGAACCAAACACCCATACATTAAACGCCCGATGTCGCAGCGCCACCGCCAGGATATCCTCGCCCTTGGACTTTAATAACTATTGTAACTTCAGCATAGGATTTCCTCAAGCATCAATTTAATTTGAAACTTTACAGGCTTACAGATCCATTCGTGGAAGCCCCGCGCGTTCACATCAGGAGTGTCAAAAAAGCCCTTAATATAATTATATAGCAACTGCCAAGACTGTTAGGATATTCTTAATCACTGAAAATCTTGCCCGGAAATCCCAAGCTCAAAACTTAAACTTTTCCTCAAAAACTGTGTCATGTCTCCAAATGTGCGATCGCCCCGTCCCAAATCCCCGCTGAAGCAAGTGTTAATCAGACTTGTCCTCGCCGTAATTGCTGCTGTTATCGCGTTCAACATTCCTCACTCCTTAATTCCCGTGTTTAAAGAACCTGTATCCGAAGCATCGCCGCCGCCCGAAATCCAAAACGTGCTCGCCGGGAAGCGCAGAATTGTGACTGTGGGCGACAGCATCACCGAAGCGGCGAAATACCCCGGAGGTTACGTTTGGCTGCTCCAACGCTATCTAAATGCCCTGTATCCCGATCGCAAAATCGAGATCGTCAACGCGGGAATCTCCGGTAACAAGGCGAGTGATATGCAGGCGCGTTTTCAGAAAGATGCGATCGACAAAAAGCCAGATTTAATCACGATCAACGCCGGAGTCAACGACGTTTGGCACGCTTTTTTCGACTTCCAAAAACTTCAGTTTCATCCGCAAGGCAACTTAGCTGCGGGATTACCGCTGGCAGAATATATAGACAAAATAACTCAAATGGTACTGGCAGCAAAAGCCGCAGGAATTCGAGTCGTGCTGCTTTCTCCTACTCCGATTCGCGAGATTCTAGACGGCCCAGAAAATCGCAGGTTGCAAGAATATGTTGTGGCGATGCGAGAAATTGCCAAGCAACACCAGTGTTTATTTATCGATTTGAATGCGCCATTTCGGGAAGTTATCGGCACCTATCAAAAACACGCCGGAAAAACTCTAAATTTGTTAGCAGCCGATGGCGTTCATCCGAATCCATCGGGATATCGAATCATTGCTTTTACTATATTGCGCGGTTTGGGAGTACCCGCTAAGGATATTGAAAATTTGCAGGTGAAAAATTGAGCAGAAGGAAGAAGGAAGAAGGAAGAAGGAAGAAGGAAGGAAGAAGGAAGAAGGAAAGAAGTAGCTGTAGGGTGTGTCGCCCTTAACAATCTCTAAATTTGACAGACAATCTCACAGCGACGCACCTGACAAAGAGAGTTGAGGAAACAAGCCGTAGTCATTAGTATTTGTAGGGTGCGTCGCCATAAAAAATCCCTAAATCCAATCGACAATCTCACAGCGACGCACCTGATACTTAGGGTGCATGGAAACAAGTCATTTTTTTTCGCAGCCATATTTTTCATAAATGGTATTAATCATCAAGCGGCGGATGATAGCGCTTCAACCAACAGCTACCGATGATCACCAACGCTACCACAACAATCATTTCCGTCCAAAAAAATGACAGGAAATCGCTAGCAGTTCCCACTGGCGGAACTCCCGGTTGAGAGTTGCGAATGCCGGGAAAAGCAAACAGCATCACACCTGTCCAACTCAACATTCCGACTTCCGGCAACTTGCCAGATTTCATCACCTTTAATGCTAGCAACAGCGCCATGATTGACAGCACCCACATGATCACAATAATCACCAAGGAAAAGAATTTTACCGGAATCGATCGCGTGGCTGAAACATCGATATAAATAAATATAGATGAATTCTCTTCCATCGGCTTATAACTGATATCGAAGCCGGGAACATCGGCATTAAATTTAAATTCCAGCGGCACAGGATTTAGTTGGAAGGGAGCAAACTGTTTGCCAATTGAAGCCAGCGGGTCAATTGAAATAGCTACTTTAGCAATGTGCGTGTCAAACGGATAATTGTTGATTTTTCCCTTGACTAAGTTAAACTTTAATGCCGGGACAATCATCGGTTTGCCTTCTTTAAAGCTAATTTCCGAATCTTCTACATTCGCGCCGTTAACTGTCATTAACAAGTCTTGAGCTGGGTAAGTAGGCCCTTTTTTATAAATACCTTTAAGCTCGAACTGCAAGCGGGTTTCTAATTCGTTTTTAATCGGGTCTACGCCAATTACGGTCATTTTGACCTCAACCAAGCCTTTGGGGGCTACAGCGGTATCTGGAGAGGGGCTGTAAGGCTCTTGGGCATTAGCATTGTGAGAGTAAATAGATAAGATAATTGCCAAACTTACGGCGAGGCTGCAAATTAAAATAAGTATTTTTTTGATATTTGATTTGTTGACAGTTTGCATTAATTAGGGATATTTTATGTATTGACTTGTTGTTAGTATTCCCCGCAATACAAAAGGTTCGTAGTGAGGACTTTAGTCCTCTGACGGATGCGGACTAAAGTCCTCACTACAAACCTATTTTATCTTAGTTCTCGGGAAGCAGTACGTTTGGTGTAAAGCTGCCGTGCAAACCGTAGGGAATGTGCTGTTTTAAATGCAGGCGCGCTAGGGGGCCTTTGGTGATGTCGCGGGCATCTAGAATCGCTAAGGTCGATCGATGATTAGCCGCATCATACATCAAAACCAGCAGCCAACCGTCATCTTCAGCCCTTGCAGCCTCAGGCGAGACGGCTGAATCACGGGGAACAAAAACTGGTTCACCAGCAAAGCCGCGCGGCGCGACACTCCAAACTTGCCTTTCACCCGTGTGGAAATCTATTTTAAGAATAGCTTGCAAAGGAGCATTCCCAGTGGCAGAGTCAGCGGCGCCGATATAAAGATATCGGTAAGGTTGTCCGACATTATTCGGATGCAAAGTCGGAAACTCGCAACACCGAGTTTCCACAACTTGATGCTGCACGGTTTTGTCTTGCAGATTTAACTTGAACCGCCACAACTCGCCCGCTGGAATGGTGTCAAAATCAATCTCCAGAAAATCGCCGTCATGTTCGACAGTGGGAAATGATTCGTAGCAAACTGAATCTACAAAAACTTCGCCGTTTTCTTCCCAGGCGTTGCAGTGGTGGAACACAAAACAAGGTTCGGTTTCTAATATTTTTACCTCGTCAGTGCCGTTGCGCGGAATTAAAATTGCCTGGGTGGGCTTGTTTGGCGAAAATTTAATGCACTGCGCTGCACTCCGAAATCCTAACAGGAAAAGTAGGGGATTGAAGCTGACAGGATTTTGGAAGAATATGCAGTAATTCTCGGTAATTACCATGTCGTGTAGGAAGGCAAAACCCGGGATTGCATGGGCGTGTTTCTGCAATAGTTTGCCAGTTTCGTCGAGTTCGTAAATCGTGATTGTACTTGACAAACCGGGCTTGACGGAAAAGTTGATTAATCTGTCTCCTTTGCCATTTTTCCCTTTTTCAATTCTGGGGTGGGCGGCGAAGGCTTCACCGGGTTGTAAGATGCCGTCTAGGGTGTCTAATCCGAGGGTTTCTAGGCTGCGGGGGTCGAGTCTGTAGGGCTGTGCTGCTTCCCAGAGTGCTAGCAGTTTGTCGCCCCAATAAATGATGTTGGTGTTGGCGATGTTTTTGATTTTGACATCAAAGATGTTGGCTAACCAGCCTCCGGGTTTCTGTGTGCCGAATACGCCTCGGTGCAGGATTTTTCCGGCTTTTTGTTCGGCGAGGTAGCCTTCGGTGTGCACGAATCGGTTGCGGAAGTGGGCGCGTTTTTGGGAAATTGCGATCGCACAAATCATGCCGTCGCCGTCAAAGGGGTGGTGGATGCGCGATCCGTTGACATCCAATAATCCGGGCCCGTTACGAAAGAATGTGCCTTGTAAGCCTTCTGGGATCTCGCCTTCGATGTTGTCAATCCAGTAGTCGGCTTCGTTGGGTTGGGATTCGTAGCCACGCTGCCAGTCTTTGCGATCGTATGATAAGTTTGGGGCTACTGTTTTGGCTGGGGAAGTTTGTAAGTTTTGCATTGGTAGAATAAGCTTTTATTGATTTAACCGCAGAGGGCGCAGAGAGCGCAGAGAGAAAGAAAGAAATAAAGGAGAGAAAAATAGCAGAAAGAAAACTATCAAGATATTCGCAGTCTATTTTCTTCCTTCTTCCTTCTTCCTTCTTCTTTCTTCTTTCTTCTTCCTTCATTTGCTTTCTACGGTGCGGGTTTCGGGAATTGATGTCGGTACTAAGTCGGGAAAGTATTCGGGCATGAAATGCTGTCCGCCCGGTTTTGCACAGCCCAGTTCGGGTTCTAATACTGGGAGAGATTGTTGGTAGTTTGGATCGCCGCTTTCTGTGCTTTCTGCCGGGAGCCAGTTTAAGAAGGGGAGGGGTAGCAGTGTGGAGAGGTTGGCGATGACTACTAGCAGCCAGAGGTTGTCGAAATTGCGATCGGTAATTCCGAGCCAGTGTGTCAAAATTGCACCGCCTTCGTAGGAAATAATTCCTGCTAAATTGGTGACAGACATCAGCACTGCAAATAAGGTTGCTTCGACGCCTGGAGGACACAACCGCGCTGATAGTACCAGCACGGGCATATAAGCAATTTGTCCGATTACTGTCAGGATCAGGCTGTCTCCGATGCTGAACCATTGGTCGTCAATTCCTAATGCTCGGTTGGCATGAGTTACTAATAATAATGTAGTCATGCCCAAGGCACTTGCAATGACTGTTGACCAGCCGAAAATGACTCGAAATGGAATTGCTTTGAGGTAGCGCTGAAACAGCCAAATGCCAACGAGGGCGGCTATGCTGGTGACGAGGCGCACTCGTCCGAGAAATTCTGGCTGAAAGCCTAATTCGTTGGTGCTAAAAAAGAAGAAGGCGGAGTCCGAGCTTGGTGTGGATTGCCACAGAAATAGAAAGGCGGTGGGCAACCAAATTGTTTTTTCGGCAACAGCTTGCCGCAGTTGTTTGAGTTGGTCTTTTACTGTTTCAAAGTCGGTTCTTTTGTTGACTTTTTCTTCGGTAATTAACCAGGCTGTTGTTGATACGATTAGCGGGAAAGATGCAGTGATTAAAAAGATGGTGTGGGTGCTGAAGTGTTGCAGCAGGGAACCGCTGAGGTAAGCGGTAATTAGTCCGCCAATGGCTGATGCGCCCCAAGACAAGGATTGCAGGGAACCGGCGTCGCTAACTGTTTCCTTTCTCGCTCTTTCTACTACTAGGGAGTCGGCGATTACGTCGCTGACGGCTAGTGAAACGGAACTTAGGGCGATCGCCCCTGTGGCCGCTAAGGGCGTGTGTACGACTGTGGCCATCCCCACCCATGCTGCCGTTCCCAACAGCCCCGAGAGGACGATATAAGGCCGTCTGCGGTAGCCGAATATGGGCAACCCGTCGGACATGAAGCCGAACAAGGGTTTGATAATCCAAGGTATGGCGACGACGCCCAGCATGGCTGAGACTTCGGCGGGAGTCATGCCGAGTTCGTCTTTGAGGAAGAAGCTGACGGCTAAGCGGGCTAGTCCGAGGATGCCTTGGACGAAATAAATCAGTAAGATGGCTATGAGTTCCGGGGTTGGCTCATTCCCGAAGAATACTTTTTCTTTTAAGGATTCTTTGAGTTTGCTGGCGCCAGAGGGGGAAAGGAGCATTTGAGCAATATTTCTTAATGAATCTCAATATTTATAACACATTCTTAATGAATTGACAGTTGACGGTTGTGACGGTTGTCAGTTGACGGTTGACAGAAGTCCAAGGGAAGCAAGGGTTTCAGCAATTAGCACTTGGACGATCGCCAGGAGAGCTTGCTACGATTGTAATTAATCTGAATTTAAGGATTTTTTGTATCAATGAAAGCAGAAATCAGAATTTTCTCTCTGGCAGTAACTTGGATTTTAGGAGCGGGGGCTCATTTAGCCTTGGCTTTACCTGTTGCTAATCAGCAAGGAGATTATACGGGGCTGCTGGCGAGACAGCGGGGCAACAGGCAGGTGAATTGGGTGGTTGTTGACTCGGATTCTCAAGGGTTAAATTGCCGGATGGCTCAGCGATTTAGATCTGTTTCTGTAGATGCTCTTGATGCACCAGATGAGTTATTTGAAAAAAATAAACATAATGTTTCGCAGTGGCCTGTGGTGACCACTTTTCGGCGGGGACAGCGCTTGCAAGCGGTGACTGGAAATAATGCTAATCAAATTATGATTGCTGACTCTCAGGGTAAGCCTTGGTTGCCGATTTCCACTGATAAGGGTAATTGTTTTGTGCGGGCGAACAGCCGTTTTGTTAAACCGATTCGTGAAAATCCTACTACTTTGAAACCTTTGGAATAGAGAAATGAACCGCGAAGGCGCGAAAAACGCGAAGGAAGAGAAAGAAGAGAAGGAGTTTTGTATGATTATTCATCCTAATAATGTCCCAGAAAGTACAGGCTCAAATTATCCTCAGCAATTTAAATCTGCTGTTGCGGGAAGAGTTAAAAAACGCTTGGGTGATGCTGCGGGTTTGCAGAATTTTGGGGTAAATTTGGTGAGGTTGGCGCCGGGAAGTTGCTCTGCTCTTCGACATTGGCACTCTCGTCAAGATGAGTTAGTCTATGTTCTGGAAGGGGAAGTTACTCTGATTACAAATTTGGGTGAGCAATTGCTAAAATCGGGTATGGCGGCAGGTTTTCCGGCTGGAGATGCTGACGGGCATCATTTGGTGAATCGCTCGAATGCTGATGTTGTTTATCTGGAAATTGGCGATCGCACTCCTGATGATTCAGCAAGTTATCCCGATGATGACTTAATCGCGAAAGCGGGCGATAATGGTTGGATTTTTACGCATAAAAACGGCGAGATTTACTAAATATCAAGGGTTATTAGCCCCCTTCAGGTGCGGGCGGATTGTTTTTATGGAGAGGTTTAAATCCCCGTCTTAAAAACCTCGCACTCATCTGTCAACTGTCAACTGTCAACTGTCAACTGTCAACTGTTTATGAGTCAAGTTAATCTTTGGAGTTCTGCGGAACACGCTTTGTGGTATCTTGCTAAGGCTGATGGTATTCCTCACCGCACTGAGGGTGAGGCGGTTTTGTTGGAGGAAGTGCCGAAAGATGTCAAGCGGATTCTGGATGTGGGTACGGGTGATGGGCGGTTGTTGGGTTTGCTGAAGTGCGATCGCCCGAATGTTGCATCTGTGGCGATCGACTTTTCGCCAACTATGCTGGAAAAAGCCCGCATTCGCTTTGCTGATGACAATACTGTCACGGTAATCGAGCACAATTTTGACGCACCTCTGCCGGATTTGGGCAAGTTTGATGCGATCGTTTCTAGTTTTGCCATCCATCACGTAGAGGACGATCGCAAACGTTCGCTTTACGCCGAGATTTTCGAGCTTTTGGAACCCGGAGGCATTTTTTGCAATTTGGAGCACGTAGCGTCCCCAACAGAGGCTTTGCATGAGAAGTTTCGAGAGGCACTCGGTATCAGCAAAGAGGGTGAAGATCCTTCTAATAAATTGCTGGATGTGGAAACACAACTGCGCTGGTTTAGAGAAATTGGTTTTGACGATGTAGACTGTTATTGGAAGTGGCGGGAACTCGCTTTATTAATTGGGGTGAAACCAATCGCATCGCAATAATATTAGTTCGATAGTAAGGCGTGCATCTGCAAGCAAATATGCGTGTAGGGGCGAAGCATGACCGCAATCAATATGAGATTATAACTAATAACTTATATGCGGTCATGCTTCGCCCTCTTCAAAAACCAGATGCACCCGACTGTTCGGACTTTAGTCCTCTAAATCTGCGGACTAAAGTCCTCACTACAAACCGTTTTTGTCGCTCGAAGTCGAGACTCGCTGTGTCTGATAATGAACCTGCACCGCATTTGCACCTCCTTTCTAGCTTTGAATTGGGATGGAATGGTTTGAATCTGATTTATGAGCTAGAACCTGCTGACGAAATGCCGGAAACTGATTTAGAACACCACTTTATTCTCATCGCTGAAAATGATTTTCGGGCGAGTTTTATGTTGAATGGAAGTTTGCAAGAGGTAGATTACGCCAGCGGCGATATTGCGATTATTCCTGCTACTCAAACTATTCCGAGAACATTTGTCGATCGCGAAGTTCCATTAATTGAGCTGTTTCTCGCCCCTGAAATGCTGGCGCGCGCTGCTTTTGACTCTGTGGATGCAGATAAAATTGAGTTGGTGCCGCAGTTGCATCTACGCGATCCGTTAATTCAGCATATGGCGCTGGCTTTGAAGCAAGAATTAGCAGCCGGAGGCGCAGACAGTCGCCTGTATGCAGAGTCAATGGCAACAGCGCTTGCTGTGCATTTGCTGAGGCGTTATTGTTCTTTTACTCCTGAAATTAAAAACTATACGGGCGGGTTGTGCAAGTATCAACTAAGGCAAGTATTCAATTATATTGAGCAAAATTTGGATGGTAATTTGAGTTTGGAAAATCTGAGCAGTGCTGTGCAGATTAGTCCGCATTATTTTGCAAGTTTGTTCAAGCAATCTACAGGATTTACACCCCATCAGTATGTGATGAAATGCCGCATTGAGAGAGCAAAGCAGTTGCTTCGGCTGCGGGAGTTGACACTTGTAGAAATCTGCCACCAAGTCGGATTTCAAAGTCAAAGTCATTTTACCAGAGTGTTTCGCCAACAGGTTAAAACTACTCCAAAGGCTTATAGAGATGCGCTTTGAAGGTTGGGAAGATTAGGACATTTTTGGGAAGATTTGGCAAGACAGCGGCCACGGGCGATCGCTAAATTTAGTATGTACTGAGTTCGTGTCCTGTTAATTACTGGCAATCATAAGGTTTGGTTCGTAGTGAGGACTTTAGCCCTCTCTTTGATGCGGACTAAAGTCCTCACTACGAAGCAATTTTTTCATGGTGTTCGATCGGACAGGATATGAGAATTTATTGTAAGGATTCATCACGGATGAAAGGTAGTAAATTTGCTGTGGAAGGATGGAGCATTGTTGGTTTGTCGGCGCTGACAATTGGGATTATGCTTGCTGTGATTTGGCTGATTTACGGTGTTGATGAGACAGCGATGCGGTTGGCGATTCGAGCAACTGCTCGTACTTCGTGTATCTTATTTCTATGTGCTTTTGTGGCTTCGTCACTTCGCAGGCTGTGGCCCAATATATTTACACAGTGGCTGTTAAAAAATCGCCGCTATTTGGGGCTATCGATGGCTGTGTCGCATACGTATCACGCGATCGCCTGGACTGGCTTGTGGTGGGCCACTTCTGGCGCGTCGCCCGGGTTTGACCCTCTGGGGATCTTGGGCTACGTGTTCCTGTTTGCAATGACTGTAACATCTTTTGAGCGATCGGCAGCATGGATCGGTCAACGGGCCTGGAAGATTCTACACAATGCTGGAATGCACTATTTCTGGCTGGCTTTTACCTTTGAATTCGGTATCAAGATTGTTAAATCGGCGATCGTATATTTACCTTTGACAGTGTTGCTAGTTGCAGCAATGATGCTCCGCTTAGTTGCTCCGAGAATACAGAGAAAATTAGTTGGTTAGGACTTCGATCATCTCCTGTATCCTTTAATAAAACTGGTTCGTAGTGAGGACTTTAGTCCTGATTTTTGAGGACTGAAGTCCTCACTAAGAACCAGTTTCATCTGCTTGGTGTGTTAGTCCTGTGAATTAAATTAAATCCGGTACTTTAGGTTTAATTCGCCGCTCGTACCAGTTCATTAACGGGGTGGCGCTAATGCCGTGCACAATCACAGAAATTACGATCGTAGTAAAAGTAATCCAGGCAATTTTCTCGGCAGTTTCGCCTTTCAAACCGTGACCGAAAGCATAGGTAAGATAATAAATTGAACCGACGCCGCGAATGCCGAACCAACCGCAGAGCCAGCGGCTGGCGGGATGCAAGCGACTGCCAATCGTACTAATCCAAGCTCCCACAGGCCGAATCAAAAAGATTAACAATCCAGCTATTAAAAGGGCGTAGCTTCCATGTGCAACGAGAGCTTCTAGGCGCAACATGGAACCCAATATTAAAATTGTTCCTACTTCCATTAACTTTTCTATGCGCTCAGTAAAGTGCAGTTGGGAAAGCGGTTTTTCGGGGTCGCGGTAACTGCGCTGCACTACAATTCCTGCTACAAAAACTGCGAGGAATCCGTAGCCGTTGACTACTTCGGTGAGGGAATATGTGAGCAGAATTGTGCTGAGAGCGATGAAATCTTCCATTAGTTCGTCGGCGGGCCTGTAGCGTTGCAATCGGCGATCGATCCAAGTGACGGCTTTGGCTACTAAAATGCCCATGACGATACCTGCGGAACCCGCCCAAAGCAAGTCAATAGCTACCCACTGCGAAAACCAGTTCGGCCAATTGTTATCTTTTAGCGCATAAATGCCAAAATAAACAAAGGGAAAAGCTAAAGCATCGTTTAATCCACCTTCCGATGTTAAGCCAAAGCGCAATTCATCGCGATCTTCTATATCAGCTATCTGAACTTCTGAGGCTAAAACTGGATCTGTGGGTGCCAGAATTGCTCCTAGTAAAATGGCAGGGCCCCAATCTAATTTCACAAACCAATGAGCGATCGCAGCAACAGCAAAAATCGAAATCGGCATTAAAAAACCGAGCAGCCGCGCGGTGGAATTCCAGGCCCAAAGTTGTAGCGGGCGATTCATTTTTAAGCCGCAACTAAACAGAGACACAATAACTACAAATTCTGTGAGTCTTTCTAAAAATTGAGCATCGGGGCGCAATTCAACCAGCTTGACGCCGTAGGGCCCCAATCCGATACCGACAATTAGATAAATTAAGGCATAAGATACCGGCAATCGCGAAATCCATCCGGAGCCCAAGGTGACGGTGAGCAGGAGGATGCCAATCACTAGCAAATTTAGAATGTAATGATCTACCATAGCGATCGCACTTTTAATCAGCTTTAACAAGTGCAATCTTGACAGATAAAAGCTTCTGGCACATCCGCCACCAGCTAGAGTCTGCTATCCTCCGAAAGTTATATTTATGAGTTATTAGTTATGAGTTATTAGTTATTAGAAACAACAACAAACACCAAACCTAAGACAAATAACTAATGCCCTATGCCCTATGCCCTATGCCCCATGCCCCATGCCCAATAACTACCGACTTTTTTCCGTAGAGATGATGTGCAAATCTACGTGTTTGAGCGATCGCACTAACTGTTGAGTCAAAGAACCCCGAAACAGCAATTTCCAGCGTGATTGCTGGCTTTCGCCGATCACAATTTGAGTAATCCGATACTGTTTAGCTACCTCAGAAATTGCTTGTGCGATATTCGGACTTTCCACCCGCAGAAATTGGCCGTTAAATTCTTGGCAAAGCTTCTGGCAAGTTTCAACGTGCAAGCTTTCGGATTTTGTTAAGAAGCGATCGGGAGCATCCACAAACAAAGCATAAAATGGGGCATTCATGTAGTTCGCCAGCCTTGCACCCCGCCGCAGCAGTTGCAAGGAATTAGGAAAAGTCGATACGCATACTAAAACTCGTTCGTGAATGTTGCAAGATTGACCTTTTAAAGTTGCTGCATCGTCTTCAACACTATCTGCTACCTCCCGCAGCGCCAGTTCTCGCAATGCGATTAAATGACGGCGCTGGAAAAAGTTTTTTAAAGATTGTTCTATTTTTTCAGGAGCGTAGATTTTGCCTTCTCGCAACCGTTCTTCTAAGGTTTCGGGCGTGACATCAATAACGACTATTTCGTCAGCTTCTTCGAGAATGCGATCGGGTACTCGCTCTCGCACTACAACTCCCGTAATTCTCGCTACTAAATCGTTGAGACTTTCTATGTGTTGAATGTTGAGGGTAGAGAAAACATCTATCCCTGCTTTCAGAATTTCTTCGACATCTTGATATCGTTTTTCTCGCAGAGAACCGGGAACGTTTGTATGAGCCAGTTCGTCTACTAATGCTAGTTGAGGGCGGCGTACTATTAGGGCTTCAGTATCCATTTCGGTAAGTGCTTTTTCGCCGTGCAGCATTTCTTTTCGCGGGACTATTTCTAGTCCTTCGCCTTTAGCTGCTGTCTCTTTCCGCCCGTGAGTTTCTAACAGTCCAACGGCGACATCAATGCCTTCAGATTTGAGTCTGTGCCCTTCTTCCAGCATTCGGAAAGTTTTGCCGACACCGGGGGCCATTCCGATAAAGATTTTGTGCTTTCCCCGGCGGTGAGGGCGATCGTAACCGCGATTTGGTTGGGCGTAAATTGCGTCGGAATTGTTACTGAGTTCGCTAGAGTGAATCATCGCAGTTGGCAGTTGACAGTTGACAGTTGACAGTTGGCAGTTGGCAGTTGGCAGTTGATAGTTGACAGTTGACGGTTGACGGTTGACAGTCAATTACCGATTACCAATGACTACTAAGAGGGCGGGCATGGGGCACCGCCCCTACCTGACTAATGACTAATGACTAATGACTATTCACTACTGACTGCTGACTACTGACCACAGAGTATTATAAACCGTCGAGAGCCACATTTAGTTTGAGGACGTTAACTCCCGGTTCGCCGAAAATACCGAGAAATCTGCTATCTGTATTTTTGGCTACTAACATTTCGACTTGATTGAGATTGACCGATCGCACTTTTGCTACCCGTTCAATTTGCGATCGAGCTGATTCTACGCTAATGTGCGGGTCGAGGCTAGAACCGGAAGTGTAAACTAAATCCGCAGTCGGTTTGATACCAACTAAATTGAGGCGAGCCAACTCAACTTCTACCCCCTGAAAACCATCTTTTTCATTACCTCGCTTCAGCAGATCCGAGTTGCTGGGAGCCAGGTTGCTCGCTCCCGAAACGCCCGTTCTCTGACTTAAATTTTCTGCCTTTGTGGGGTCGTAATCTATTGCCGCAAAGCTGCTGTAATTTGTGGTACTGGGGCGACCCCAAAAATATTTATCCGAGCCGAAAGACTGACCGATTAACGATGAGCCGACTACAACTCCTTGGTTGGTAATTAAACTGCCGTTTGCTTGGGAATTGAAAGCAAGTTGACCGATTGCGAGCAGGATTAAGGGATAAATAATCGCTGTGATTCCCCACAAAACTAAAGTAACGCGAATAGCTCTGATTAATTCTCTCATACATGACCTCAATGAAGGAAGTTCGGCAACGGATTGTGTAACGGATTGTGTAACGGATGTCATGAAAAACTGGATGCCCGAAACCGGATTTTTGCGAAAATATTTGGTTTAGCCGCCAGATTCGGTAAAAAACCCGGTTTCTAAGGTTGACAATGGAAATGCCTAAAATCTTTCTGGCTGAAAAATCACGACAAACAAATAAACTGCTAGCCCAATAATTACTAAACCCAAAAGACTTAAACCCCACGCCGCTTTTTTGGTCAAACCTTCATCCGCAGCCGCATAAACCGCGGGTGCAATTATCAAGTTAAAGCACATTACCAGAAATAGCTGCACCGGGATTGGGTGGCGCGATCGCAGCATTTTCGCTAACTCAATTGTTTCTTGAAAGTCTCTGGGTAAAACATCATTCAGCAAATCATTCCGTTTCATGAATTCTCCTTTGTTGGGAACTAAATATCTGTCTTTCTCTTAGATTTTTTGTGGGAAAATCGAGGCATAGCCTCTGGATATGCGTTCCCAGGCAGAGCCGGGAAGAGTCATCCGTTACATCCGCCCTGCGAATCGGTAGTCGAAGTTTTTTATGCTAACCCGATCGCAGTAATGAAAACATCAATAATTTTGATGGCGATAAACGGCGCAACTGCTCCGCCCAATCCGTAGATTAAAATGTTCCGCTGCAACAGTTGATTGGCACTTAGTGGTCTAAATTTGACACCAGTTAGTGCCAGGGGAATCAAAGCGGGAATAATCAAAGCATTGTAAACTAATGCTGACAAAACCGCCGATTGACCGCTGGCTAAACCCATGATGTTTAAAGCGCCGACGGGAGCAAACATTGCGGGAATAATTGCGAAGTATTTGGCGATGTCGTTGGCTAGCGAAAACGTAGTCAGCGCGCCGCGAGTAATTAGCAATTGTTTGCCAATTGTCACTAAGTCAATCAGTTTTGTGGGGTCAGAATCTAAGTCCACCATGTTTGCAGCTTCCTTCGCCGCTTGGGTTCCGGAATTCATCGCCAAACCTACGTTTGCTTGGGCTAGGGCGGGTGCGTCGTTGGTTCCGTCTCCCGTCATTGCTACTAATTTACCTTCGGCTTGTTGCTTGCGAATTACTTCGATTTTGTCTTCGGGAGTTGCTTCGGCGATGAAGTCGTCTACTCCGGCTTCGTCGGCAATTACTGATGCTGTAATTCGGTTATCTCCGGTGAGCATGATGGTGCGAATTCCCATTTTTCGCAGTTGGTCAAACCGATCGCGAATTCCGGGTTTAATCACATCTTTCAAATAGATAATTCCGTAGGTGTCGCTACCTTGACAAACGCCTAAGGGTGTGCCTCCCAATCGCGAAACTCGCTCGTAAGCTTCATCGAGATCCGGGCCGAAATTGCCGCCGCGCGATCGCACAAAACCTTTAACCGCATCCACCGCACCCTTGCGAACTTCCGTACCGTCGGGTAAGTCCGTACCAGACATCCGCGTTTTTGCGGAAAAATCAATGCCTTCAGATCCTTGGGAGTTGGTGCGATCGAAATCCACCTGTGCGCCCAAATTCTGAGCCAAACGGACGATCGACTTTCCCTCGGGAGTATCGTCAAAAACGCTCGCAGTCAGCGCTACCTGCGCCACTTCTTGCAGCGAATGACCGTTTACCGGGATGAACTCCTCGGCTAAACGGTTGCCCAGCGTAATCGTTCCCGTTTTGTCCAAAATCAGCGTATTCACGTCGCCGCAAGCCTCCACGGCCCGCCCAGAGGTCGCTATCACGTTAAATTGAGCGACGCGATCCATCCCCGCAATGCCGATCGCACTTAACAAACCGCCGATCGTTGTCGGAATCAGCGCCACCAACAGCGAAATCAGCGTCACCACACCCACAGGAGTTTTGACATAATTGCCCACGGGCGGAATCGTCGATACCACAATCAAAAACACCAGAGTCAGCACAGCCAGCAGCACTGTCAGCGCGATCTCGTTCGGCGTTTTCGAGCGTTCAGCGCCCTCCACCAGCGCGATCATCCTGTCCAAAAACCCCTTACCGGGGTCGGCCATCACCCGCAGCGTCAGTTCGTCCGAAAGGATGCGCGTCCCGCCGGTAACGGAACTGGCGATGTCGGAACCCGGTTCCTTGAGCACGGGCGCCGATTCCCCGGTAATCGCCGATTCGTCTACGGATGCGACACCTGCGATCACTTCGCCGTCGGAAGGAATGACATCGCCTGCGATCACTTTAATTTGGTCGCCGCGTCTGAGAGATGTCGAACTAACTTCTTGAATTGAACCGTCTGGTAAGAGTTTGCGGGCTGTGGTATCTGCTTTTGTCGATCGCAGGGCATCTGCTTGCGCTTTCCCGCGCCCTTCGGCTACGGCTTCTGCAAAATTAGCAAATACTAAGGTGAAGAACAAAATAAACGTGACTAAACCGTTGAAAACTACCTGATTTTTGCCGGGAACCGGGCCGAACAGCGTGGGGTCGATCGTTAATAATGCAGTCACAATTGTGCCTACCCATACCACAAACATCACCGGGTTTTTCAGCATCACCCGAGGATCTAGTTTGATAAAAGCTTCTTTGAAAGCTCTTTGATAAAGGCCTTTAGTATTTGCTTTTGGCGTATGTTTGCGAGACTCGCGAGAGCCTCTGGAACGGGGATTTTTTGGGGAATCAGGGGTATTGGAAGTAGCCATAATTTGGAATTTTAATGAACCGCAGAGGACGCAGAGAACGCAGAGAAAGAGAATAGTGAGGTTGATGTTTTTAGCTATTGAGGTTGAGCAGTTGGTGTTGCTAAAGGTGTTGTGGGTGCAGTTACGGGTGCGGCTTCAAACTTGCCGCTGCTGATTTCATATCCTTCTGCGATCGGCCCTAAAGCCAGCACTGGGAAAAATGTCAGCGCGCCCAAAATGATGATTACTCCTGCGGTGACGCTGGTGAACAAAATCGAATCTGTTCTCAGTGTTCCGGTTGTTTCAGGAACCAGTTGTTTGTTCGTCATGCTGTCAGCTAACAGCAGCAAGGCAATAATTGGAACGTAGCGCCCCATCAGCAAGCTAAAACAAGTGCTTAAATTCCACCAAAGTCCTGTCGGCGCGGGTTGAGAATCGCCCAATCCTTCAAAGCCAGAACCGTTATTAGCCGCCGCTGAAGCGTATTCGTACATCACCTGCGAAATGCCGTGAAATCCGGGGTTGCTGATGCCGCTCAAGCTGTCGGTAAAGGCGAGGGAAATGGCGCCGGGGATTAAAACTGCGATCGGGTGAATCAACAAAACAACGCTAGCTAAAACAATTTCCCGCTTTTCAATTTTTCGTCCCAAAAATTCCGGCGTTCTCCCCACCATCAATCCGGTGAGAAATACGCTCAAAATGGAGTAAATAAATAAGTAAGCCGTTCCCGTTCCCTGTCCGCCCCAAACAATTTGGAGAAACAAGTTAAACAAAGTAGCAAAACCCCCTGGCGGCATTAAAGAATCGTGCATTCCGTTGACAGCCCCGCACATTGTCCCAGTCGTAGTGACAGCCCAAAGTACAGTTTCTGCCCAACCGAATCTAACTTCTTTCCCTTCTAAGTTTGGTTGCACGGAACCGAGCAAACTATTAATTTGGGGATTGCCTTGATATTCGCCAACTGCTGCAATGCCGATCAAAATTACATAGATGGCAAACACCATCCCAAAAATCAGCCATCCCTGCTTTTTGTTGTTAGCAAATCTGCCGTAGGTGTGAATGAGTGCTGCTGGTATAGAAACCATTGCTAGTGTTTCCAGCAGGTTAGTAAAAGGGTTGGGATTTTCAAAAGGGTGAGCCGAGTTAATGGCAAAAAATCCGCCGCCATTTTCTCCCAGTTGTTTGATGCTTTCAAAGTGAGCTACTGGGCCGCGAGCAATTACTTGCGTGCCGCCTTCTAAGGTACGCGCAACTGCTGGGCCGGCTAGGGTTTCCGGCACTCCAGAAATTAGTAAGCACAAGCCAATTATCAAAGAAAGTGGCAGCAGAATCCGGGTGATAGATTGAATTAAATCGATATAAAAGTTGCCGAGGGGGCGACCTGTCAGTCCCCGAATAAAGGCAATTCCTACTGCTAAACCCGTGGCTGCTGAGGCGAACATTAAAAAACCCAGGGTTAACTGGGATAAATAACTGAATGTTGTCTCGCCTGAGTAATGTTGTTGGTCGGTATTTGTGAGGAATGAAATAGTTGTATGCAGCGCGGTATCCCAGGTTGGTGCACTCAGGCTGGTGGGATTTAAAGGCAGCAGTCCCTGAAGCATGAAAATCAAGAATACAAATATGCCCATTGCTGCATTGCTGTATAATAGCGATCGGGCATACTGCCAGCCTGTCATGGAATCTACAGACCGAATATTGCTGGCTTTATAGATGAGTTGTTCTAGTGGTTTAATTGCGGGGTCGAGAATGGTTCGTTCTCCCATGTACACCCGTGCCATGTAGTTGCCGAACACGGGCGCGATCGCGATTAAAATGATTAGGGTTAATGCAATTTGAATTAAGCCTTGTAACATAAGTGTGTTAAAAATTCCTCGTTTAGTGATTACTTTACTGAGGTTTGGGGTTGTTGATAATCTGTCTTAAGGTATAAGTTACTGTTTATAAATTATGCTTTTTTTACCTATACTTTTACTGATAGGCGAATGTTTAGCCAATGTATTAAATCTATACTTGCAGGTATAAATGCTGTCTAAACGCTGTTTTTTGCGCCAAAATGTAGTTGATATTTCAATACGGTTTACTTAACGCTTTTTGACGAATTTACTATCGCGATTTTATAGGCGATGCAGGCATTTTTCATGAATCAGATTGTTTTTAAGTTAACTGTATTGGTTGATATTTTACAAGCTTAAAATGGATTAATTAGAGATGTTTGACAGCTTATTGAAAATTCCCAAAATTTTGGTGTTTCAAGAAAAGTATTTGCGCGGAAGGTGGTCGATCGCAATTTTATTCGCGATCGTTATAGCACTGGAATTTACCACGCCGTCAGAATATCTGTTTGGGTATTTGTATACAGGGCCGATTTTACTGGCAAATTCGCGGTTGAGTCGGTTGGGAAAGTTGCAAATTACGCTGTTAGCAGCAGCATTGACGCTGTTGAACTTGTTTGTTCCCTATGGAGAAACGATCGCCCTAGCGACTGTTGCAAATAGGGCGATCGCAGTTATGGCCTTGGGAGTCACGGGATATTTGAGCGATCGCACCCAGCAGTATCAAGAAGCGATCGCGATCGCCAAAGCGCAGTTGCAATCTCAGCAGCAGCTAGCCAGCATCCGAGAGGATTTTGTCTCTACTTTGAGTCACGACTTGAAAACGCCGATGCTGGGCGCAATTGAAACAATCAAAGCTTTTCAGGGAGCAAACTTTGGGGAAGTGACTACCAGCCAGCAAAAAGTTCTCGAAACAATGGCGCGATCGCAAAAAATGTCACTACAATTAGTAGAAACGCTGCTGGATGTTTACCGCAACGATGCCGAAGGTTTAAAACTGCAACTTGCGCCCGTAAATTTAGCAGCTTTAGCAGAAGAAGTAATTGCCACACTCATCCATTTATCGGCAGCGCGCCGAGTTTATATTAGTATAAGTTACGGAGAGTCTGACTTTCGCCGTTCTTTGTGGGTAAACGGCGATGAAGTGCAACTCCAGCGCGTTTTTGTTAATTTGCTAACAAACGCGATCAACCATTCTCCCCGAGGTGGTAAAGTAGAAATAGTCATGGAATCTTACGCAACCGATCAGGTGGTGAAAGTTATCGATAGCGGGTTGGGAATTACTAGCGATGAGCTGCCCCAGTTGTTTGAGCGTTTTTATCAAGGAAATGGCGATCGGCAAGCCAAAGGATCGGGATTGGGGTTATACTTATCTCGCCAAATTATTGACGCCCACGGCGGTATAATTTGGGCAGAAAACAAATTGCCTTTAGGTGCCTTGTTTGGATTCCGACTACCAGCTATCTCTGCCAATGAAACCTAATTCTCCCTTGCGAATTCTCTTAGTTGAAGACGACGAACTGTTTCGGTTGGGACTGCAAACCAGATTGCAGCAAGAAAGTTCTTTGCAAATAATTGCCGAGGCGGAAGATGGAGAAACGGCGGTAGAATTGACTCAGGAACACTTGCCGGATGTGGTGGTTCTCGATGTCGGTTTGCCGGGAATTGGTGGCATTGAAGCGTGCCGCCAAATCAAACAGAGACATCCAGAAATTCCGGTTTTAATTTTAACATCTCACGCCCAAAAAACGTTAATTGAAAGGTTGATGGCTGCGGGAGCCCAAGGATATTGTCTCAAGGGAATTGCGGCAGAAACTTTGGTTTTGGCAATTCGATCGGTAGCGGCGGGCGCTTCTTGGTGGGACAAGGCCGCAACTGCGGAAATTCGGGCGGTTTTTAGTAATCCCGAACCTGTCAAAAGCGCGAGTAAATGGGAAGTTTTAGACAATCCGCTGACTCCGAGGGAACAGGAAATATTAGCCTTAGTTGCGGGCGGGAAAAGCAATCAGGAGATTGCACAAATATTGTACATCGCTCCGGGGACTGTGCGGGTGCACGTCCACGCGATTTTGCAAAAGTTAGAAGTGCGCGATCGCACTCAAGCAGCAGTGCTCGCTATTCAGAAAGGATTGGTAGCAGAGGAACTGTTAGGCAGTCAATCTTAAGTCTGGTAGTTTATAATGATAGACAAAACCTCGATCGCTAAAAACTATGGGTTTTATCAATCCCAAACTATATTTGGCCTTCACGAAGATATTCTGTTCTAACGAAAGCCGAGAAATTTTGATGAGTTTTTTGAACGCTATGCTTTATGCAGGCGAATCTGCGATCGAAGATTTAGAAATCATCCCTCCTTATTTATCTGCTGAGATTTTTGGAAGTAAAGACACTTATTTAGATGTCAAAGCTAAAATTAATGATGGCAAAACTGTGATTGTCACAATCCAAGTTTTGAACGTGGCAAAATATCGTAAGCGAGTTTTATATAATGCTGCTAAAACTTATGGAATGCAATTAAATCTAAGCGATAGCTATTACAGACTCAGGCCAGTAATTGCTTTGAATATCACAGACTTTGAAATGTTTCCCAATCAATTGGAAGTAATTTCGAGATTTGCTTTCAAAGAAACACAAAGATTATTCGATTATCCCGATAGCGAGATTGAGTTGGTGTTTATCGAACTGCCAAAATTCAAAAAGGAATTGGATCAGTTGACAACGCTGACGGACAAGTGGATTTATTTTGTCAAAAATACCAGTAACCTAGAAACTGTTCCCGATACAATGGTTACGGTGCCAGAAATTGAAAGAGCTTTTCAGATTGCTAACGACACGAATCTGAGTCAAAAAGACTTAGATGAATTGCAAAAACAAGAGTTTTGGATTCAAGATCAACAAGGGGCGATCGATCTAGCGGCTCAGCAAGCTCTAGAACGAGGCATGGAACGAGGCATGGAACGAGGCATGGAACGAGGCAAGTCAGAATTAATAGTCCGGAATATGAGGAGGCTAATTGGTGAAATTTCTCCAGACATTCAGACACAGATATGCGAGTTGAATCTTGAGAATTTGGATGATTTAGGAGATGCGATGTTTGATTTTGAAAGTGTTTCAGATTTGGTGACTTGGTTGCAGCAACATTCCCGAAATTTTACGGATGACATTTAATATCTGAGTTTGGTATATTTGGCATATATTTAAGTTATCGACGGTCATCAAACCAGAGGTGTTTTGTGCCAAATTTTATCAATTCTGTTATGAGTTCGATCGCCTTTCTCGACTCTGCCCTCCCCGATATCCAAAATCTTTGCAACGGTATCGCCGCCGGAATAGAAGTAATTATCATTAATGCAGCGCGGGATGGAGTAGCACAAATTACGGAAGTGCTAGGGAGTCGCAGCAATATTAAAAGTATTCATATTATCTCCCACGGTCGATCGGCGAGTTTGCAGCTAGGCGCGATCGATCTAAACTTGACAAATTTAAACTTTTATGGTGAAAAATTGCAGCGTTGGGCGCGATCGCTGGCAGAGAGTGCAGAGATTTTGCTGTACGGGTGCGAGGTAGCGGCGGGCGATGCGGGCGCTAACTTCGTGCAGCAACTGAGTCAGCTAACAAAGGCAAAAATCGCTGCTTCCAGGGGGCCGATCGGCAATTCAGCTTTAGGCGGAGATTGGCTGCTAGATTATACAACGGGAAGGATTGTTGCTGGAATGGCGATCGACCCAGCCACAATGGCCGCTTACCAATTTGTGTTCGGCTTACAACTTTTGGGACAAGCAGGATTTCCGGCAAATACAACTTTTGGAACACCAACAACTCAGGTAGGTGGACTGTCGGGCCTTACCTACGCGGGAAGCAACACTTACTACGCTATCTCCGACGGCCGCAATATTCCTGGTGGCAGTCCCGGCCCATCTCGCTTTTACACCCTCACTATACCTACTGTGAGTTCCGGTAGCTTGACACCAGTACCAGGACAAGTGAATTTTACAGGGGTGACACAGATTGGCAATCCGCCTCCCTTTGCCGCAGATACATCGGATACAGAGGGCATTGGCTTCATCGGCGGCAATGTCTTCGTCTCTTCTGAAGGCAATTTCTCCACAAATACCCAGCCTTTTATTAATAGTTTCGCCATTGCAACAGGAGTTCAAAATTTCGCGCTGCCTATTGCTTCTCCCAAATACGACGTATCAGCAGATCCTAACAGCGGCATCCGCAACAATCAAGGTTTTGAAAGTCTGACGATTACTCCCAGTCAAAGTTTTCTATTTACAGCAACAGAAAATGCTCTCGAACAAGACAGCCCTGCTTCAGATATAACGGCTGGCGCGCGATCGCGAATTGTCAGATATAACTTAGGTACAAACACCACAAACGGAGAATTTCTTTACAATACCGATCCGCGCAACGGCATTTCAGAAATGCTGGCCGTTGATGATAATACACTGCTGGTTCTCGAACGTTTTCTCGACTTATCGACAACACCGCCGTCAGGGGATTTGAAGCTTTATCAAATTTCTTTAAACGGTGCGACAGATATTCAAAACAATACCGGTTTGATTGCTTCTGGTGTTGCTAGCATTACACCAGTATCGAAAACTCCGATCGCCACTTCTGCTTATTTCCTCAGTACAGGCACTCCGGCACTGGTTGACAATTTTGAAGGGATGACATTTGGGCCTCCTCAAACAGCAACTGGGAAACGAACGCTAATTCTTGTCAGCGACAACAATTTTGCCCTTCCCACCAGATTCGCAGCGTTTGCAGCCAACAACGCACCCGTACTCAACAACAGCGGTTCGCCGGTACTAACAGCAATTAACGAAGATGTACCTTCTGCCAGCAACACTGGCACCTTAGTTTCTGTTTTAATTGCAGGAATAGTTACAGATCCCGACACCGCCGACACTCAAGGAATTGCTGTGACGGCGACAGACAATACTAACGGCAGTTGGCAATATTCTATTGATAGCGGTGCGACTTGGACGGCATTCGGTACACCGTCAACAGCAGCAGCGAGACTGCTAGCAGGCAATGCCAGTATCCGCTTTCTTCCCAATAATGACTACAACGGTAGTGCTAATATCACCTATCAATCGTGGGATGGAACGACGACTAACTCTAGCGGTACTACCCTCACGAATGGGGGGACGGCTGATATTTCAACTGCTAGCAGTATTGGGGGTTTAGCAGCTTTCAGTACGGCCAGCGAGACTGCAACAATTACTGTTAATCCTGTCAACGATGCACCGTCGTTTGTCAAAGGGCCCGATCGCACTGTCAATCACAGTGCTGGCCTGCAAACCTTTCCTGGATGGGCCATAGCCATTTCTCCAGGGCCGGTCAACGAGTCAACACAAACCGTCAACTTTCAAGTCGTGGGAAATGACAATCCCGGTTTGTTTAGCGTACCACCGGCGATCGGCTTTTTCGGACAACTGACTTTTACCCCCGCCACAAGTGGAACTGGCAAGGCTAATATCACTCTCAACCTCAGAGACAACGGCGGTATAGCTAACGGCGGCATCGATACTTCGGCAAACCAGACATTTGTAATTAATATTACCAACAGTCCGCCGATCGCCAATCCCGACACATACAAAGTCGAGCACGATCGCGTGTTGACCGGATTCAATGACTTCGACCCCGACATTTTCGACACGTTGACTGCTGCTGTTGTCACACAACCGACTAAAGGTAAACTCGTACTCAATCCCAAGGGTGACTTCACTTACACTCCTAACCCTGGCTTTGTTGGAATTGATACTTTCACTTACAGCGTTAGCGATGGGGCTGCGACTGTCCCCAGTACGGTGAGTATTGATGTTACGAACAGTCTGCCGATCGCTATTCCCGACACCTACATCGTCAGGCACGATCGCGTCAATGACTTCGACCCCGACATTTTCGACACGTTGACTGCTGCTGTTGTCACACAACCGACTAAAGGTAAACTCGTACTCAATCCCAAGGGTGACTTCATTTACACTCCCAGCCCCGGATTTGTCGGAGTTGATACTTTCATTTATAGCGCTAGCGACGGCGCTGCGACTATCCCCGCTACGGTGAATATTAATGTTACCAACAGTGTGCCGATCGCACAACCTGACACCTACAGCACCAGTGCGGGAAAAGCCCTCAGCGAAATATTGCCGGGAGTTTTAGCCAACGATTCCGACGCGGACTTGGACACGCTGACTGCTGCGTTGGCGGCCAACCCGACGAAAGGGTCGATCGCCCTCAGCAAAGACGGTTCTTTCACCTATACTCCTAAGGCAGGCTTTACTGGGACAGACACATTTAGCTACACAGTCAGCGACGGCATAGTTAGCTCTGCACCAGCTACCGTGACTGTAAACGTCAACAATAACCCGCCTGTCGCGATTCCTGACAACTATACAACTTCTTTTAATACCCCTCTCAACGTGGCCGGCTTGGGAGTCTTAATTAACGATACAGACCCGGAAAACGATCCGTTGACTGCGATTTTGGTGGCCCTGCCGACTAAAGGTGCGATCGCCCTCAACGCTAACGGTTCCTTCGGTTACACTCCGAATGCTGGTTTTGCAGGGACAGACTCTTTTACCTACAAAGCTAATGACGGAAAAGCTGATTCTGCGATCGTCACAGCAAGTATTGTTGTCAACAACTCTCCAACTCCAACTCCGGTAACAACTCCAACTCCGACTCCAACTCCAACTCCGACTCCGACTCCAACTCCAACTCCGACTCCGACTCCGACTCCGACTCCGACTCCGACTCCGACTCCAACTCCAACTCCGACTCCGACTCCGACTCCGACTCCGACTCCAACTCCGACTCCAACTCCGACTCCGACTCCGACTCCGACTCCGACTCCGACTCCGACTCCGACTCCAACTCCGACTCCGACTCCGACTCCGACTCCGACTCCGACTCCGGCGGAAAGTCCAACTCCGGTAACAACTCCAACTCCGGCGACAACTCCGACTCCGACTCCGACTCCGACTCCGGCGGAAAGTCCAACTCCGACTCCGACTCCGACTCCGGCGGAAAGTCCAACTCCGACTCCGACTCCGACTCCGGCGGAAAGTCCAACTCCGACTCCGACTCCGACTCCGACTCCGACTCCGGTAACAACTCCGACTCCGACTCCGGTAACAACTCCGACTCCGCTAACAACTCCGACTCCGGTAACAACTCCGGCGGAAAGTCCAACTCCGACTCCGACTCCGACTCCAAATCCTGTTGACTCTGACAGCATTGGTGGCGGTAATGCCGACGATCGCACTTGCGACGAAATTACCTTACCTGCGATCGATTCAATTCCAGGGCCGAATTCAGTCGATCGCACTTTCAACGGCACTGAGGGCAACGATTTCCTCATCGGTAGCAATCTCAACGACGCTATCAACGGTTTCAACGGGAACGACATTCTGCTGGGCGGAAGCGGTAACGACAATATTTATGGCGGGCGGCCCAGCAATATCCCTCTTGGCCCGAATGCAGACAAAGACTTGTTATTTGGCGGCAGAGGTAATGATTACCTCAACGGGGATGCCGGCGACGATCTCATTTTCGGTGGTAAAGGCGATGATGTGGCGATCGGTGGCAAAGACGATGACTTGATTTGGGGCGACAAGGGGAATGACACTCTGGTGGGGGCTGAGGGTAACGACTGCTTGTTTGGAGGCAGTTTTGACCCGTCTAGCCCTGACTCTACCGGACGCGATTTGCTGTTTGGCGGTGCTGGTAACGACTTCTTGAATGGAGGAGATGCTGCGGATACTCTGGGCGGTGGAGAGGGCAACGATACGCTGAACGGCGGCAAGGGCGATGACGTTCTGGTGGGGGGTACGGGCAACGATCTGTTGCTGGGCGATCGCGGCAGCGACAGCATTTGCGGCGCCGATGGGGACGATACTATTTTCGGCGATCGCGCGATTCCCTACGGGATAGCTACGCTTCACGACTTAAACGGATCTCCAGATTCCCTCTGTGGCGGTGCGGGTAACGATTTGCTGTTTGGTAACGGCGGTAATGACAACCTCTGCGGTGATGAGGGCAATGATACTCTGTACGGCGGTAAGGGTGATGATACTTTGACTGGGGGTTTAGGTAACGATATTCTCAGTGGTGGCATTGGGCGCGATCGCTTTATTTTAACCGCAGGTGAAGGCAGCGATGTCATTGCTGATTTCACTAAAGGTGAAGATTTGCTAGTGTTAGCGGGCGGTTTAACTTTTGCTCAACTCACTATTACCCAAAGCCCTAATGCAGGTGCGATCGCGATTTCTCAGAACGGTCAACTGTTGGCTACTGTGAATACAGTGGCTGGTAGTGCGATCGATCGCAGTGATTTTATCCTGTTTGGGCGATAAAATTAGCCGTAGGGTGCGTCAATCGATTTTAGATTTTAGATTTTAGATTTTAGATTTTAGATTTTAGAGGCTACCCTACTTCTACTTCTACTTCTACTTCTACTTCTACTTCTACTTCTACTTCTACTTCTGACGCTGAAATAATCGATGTTTCCGGCTGATAAATTGAGAGGCTTTTAATAATCTCCAGAAATTGCTGCAAAATAGTCGATGAATCATTCTGCCGCCAAACCGCAGTTAAGTTAGTGGTTGTCGTTTGTTCCAGAATCGGACGATAGACCACTCCTTTGCGTTGAAGATTCTGGACGTGAGATGGCAGAATGCTAATACCAGTTTCGCCTGCAACCAACCCCAAAATCGTGACCATAAAGACGGCTGTTTGAACAACTTTCGGCACAAATCCTGCTTGCGAACATAGATGGTAAATTTGTTCAGACAAACCCGCCACAACTTGATGCAGGGGCATGACAAATTCTTCATTTTTTACGTCAGCAAGCGAAATTTGGGATTTGGCTGCCAGCGGATGGTTTTTAGGTAAAACGGCGACAAGTGGTTCTTCCGTGATAGACATCGTTTCTAAATCATTGTCTTCCGAGATTTCGTGGTAGAGATACAGAAAAATGATATCAGTTTGGCGATCGCGCAATCTCTGAATTAGAAAAGCACTATTTTCTTCCTGTAAAATCAGTTTTACCTCTGGATATCGCTGTCGAAACGTTCGCAGCATCTCTGGAAAGACACCATTCGCGATCGAACTCGTAAAACTCACCGTCAAGTGACCCAATTCACCTTGATGAATGCGCTGGGTTTTATGTACCCCTTGTTCTAACAGTGCCAGAGTTGCACGAGATTCTTCTAAAAACGCCTGTCCTGCTGGAGTTAGCCCAATTGGGTGACTTTTGCGATCGAATAGTTGCACGCCCAATTCAGTCTCCAAATCTTTAATTTGGTTGCTTAGGGGCGGTTGCGAAATGTGCAATCGCTTTGCCGCATTGGTAAAGCTCAGTTCGTCTGCCACTGCAATGAAGTAACGGAGATGGCGAAGTTCCATAGATTTTAGATGTTAAACTTTAAACTTGGAAATGAATAATTACTATAGCGGTTATTGAGTAGATACTGCCATACTTCTTGAGTATATTCTTATATTAAAAAAAGTATTTGACATCTAATAATAACTTGTTTATTCTGGAATTAATAGTTAGAAGGTTTGGCGAATAATTACGATTTTAATTATCACAAAACGAGGATTATTTATGTTGTCGCACGTAATTCGACGAGTTGCAGTTGTCGGAGGAACCCACGGAAATGAGTTAACAGGAGTTTACCTGATTAAGAAGTTTCAACAATTCCCAGACTTGCTGAAACGATCGACCTTTGAGACAGTTGCCTTATTAGCCAACCCGAAAGCGGTGGCGCTGAATCGGCGTTATGTCGATCGCGATTTGAACCGTTGCTTTAGCCGCGCAGATTTGGCTAACCCAGACTTGACGGGTTACGAGGACACACGCGCTAAGGAAATCTCCGCCCAACTATGTCCTAAAGACCAAAACGGGGCTGATTTCATTATCGACCTCCACAGCACAACGGCGAACATGGGGCTGACAATTTTACCGTCTAGCAAACATCCATTCAATTTACAATTATTAGCCTATTTAAGCGAACTCGATCGCTCAGTTCGAGTTTGTTTCCGAGATGAGGATGGTCAGGATTCGCCAATGTTGCGATCGCTATCTGCTTTTGGTTGCACGATAGAAGTTGGGCCCATCGCCCAGGGAGTCGTTAATGCCCATCTGTTTCAGCAAACCGAAAGGCTGGTTCGCACCATTGTAGATTATCTCGATGCCACAAATCGGGGCAATCCGCTAGTTATACCATCATATTTAACTGCATATCAGGCGATCGTTTCCGTAGACTACCCGAGAAATGCTGTAGGTGAAATGCAAGCCACTATCCATCCCCAACTTCAGTTTAAAGATTACGAACCCTTACATCCCGGTGAACCGATGTTTCTCACATTTACGGGAGAATCGCTCCCCTATCAAGGAGAATCTACAGTTTTCCCTGTATTCATTAACGAAGCTGCTTATTATGAAAAGCACATAGCGATGCTTTTGACGAAAAAACAACAGCTTCACCTTGAAACTGCATAAAATCCTGTCCCGTCAATTACCAGAAACAAAAAAGGTTTGTAGTGAGGACTTCAGTCCGCATCCATCCCAGGACAGAATTTCCAACTATTGAACCAATCTTACTAAGGTTTGTAGTGAGGACTTCAGTCCGCATCCATCCCAGGACAGAATTTCCAACTATCGAACCAATCTTACTAAGGTTTGTAGTGAGGACTTCAGTCCGCATCCATCCCAGGACAGAATTTCCAACTATCGAACCAATCTTACTAAGGTAATTCGAGCGGACATGATAGACAGCCTTTCTCAAAAATATGAGGTATGACTGAAAGCTTATATAACGACGAAACTAAGAGGGCTAAAGCCCAACTACATACCTCATCTTTCGATCGGGCATGATAGATATAACTCCCCAATGATTCAAAATATGACTTTTATGACATTAGGGTTATGACTTTTATGAATTCAAGCAATGAATTTATGAATAGACGTATCATCTCGCCTGTGTAATAATGTTAATTAACTTCAAGTCAATAAGTATTAGGTAAATGTAGGCAAAAAGGTGTGGGTAGATGGTGGGTAGGTAGGGTGAGAGGTAGTGAGCAAATCCCCCCCCCCCAAGTATGTTGGCGATGTAATCGGGCTTTAAGGGGCTGTTTTTACCCTTTTCCGGGGCTAATAAACGCGAGATGCTATCGGAAATGAATGATTTTGTATTACTGCGGGGAATGTGTACTACAGGAAGCGGTAGGTAGGTTTGTTTTGGCTGTTTATTCAGGGTGAAAACCCCATATGCAGATTACATATGGACTATCGAATGGGAATATAGACAATAAAAAACCCGCCTTATTAGGGCGGGCTGGATTGGGGGGGGTTAGATGTCAGTTAGTTGAACCGTTGTGTCAATCCCTAGGTAATGGCGTTGGATGACCTCTACGCTGTTACCGCAGGCGGTAGCTAACAGAAGTAAGTCAGTGCCAGCGTGGGCTTGTAGGGTGATGAACGTATGGCGGGTATGGTAGATAGATAAGCGAGAACTTATCGCGCCAGAATCAGCCAATCCCGAAACAATACCAGGGTAGACGTACTTAATACCATTCTTTATTGAATTCCTATGGTCTCAGGGACGTGGTTGCTTTTTGCTTGCATATTCAGTTTTCAACGTTCTGTAAGGGCTTAAATTTCTATCAGGCTTCTATCAAACTAGCTGTTTATTCCCACCTGATAGTCAATATTTAATGTACATATGTAGGTTATAGTATGAGTATAGCAGGTTGTTAGCAAGTTGAGTACATTTTGACAACAACAGCCAACCCAAATGGGATAACAGTCTAGAAACCACAGCAGCAACTATTCCGAAACATTAGACAAGATTGCAAAAGTCCTTATTAATCAAATTTTGGGACGGGCTAGAAGCCCATCCCACAAGAAAAAAGATTTTTGTGGGATGGGCTTCTAGCCCGTCCTAAATATTTTTGCAAGAAGTCTATTAGCCGATCGCCCTTCAACCCCACGAATCTGTTTTCTGCGAGGCTTTGGGAGCCCGATCGACCAAATACCTGTCAATTAAACTGGTATTTTTAGCTTGGGGATTTATGGCAATTACTCGCGTTTCTGTAGACTCAGCAGGCAATCAGGCGATCGCCCCTGGAGATTTCCTCTCTGTTTAGATATCTGGTTAGCAAAAAAAATCGGTAGTGCTGTCCCCACGGGCGAATCTTGTATACAAGACAACACGCTTGCGATAAGACTGTCTTGCGGATAACAAGGATGTGAAAAAGAGACACTGCGATCGATCTCTGGGCAGCCCTATCATCAAAAAAGCTTAACCCAAGCGTATGGGAATGTATTCAGGTTTTAACGAGTAAAGTGCTTGGATTTTTTGTCGGTTAATTTCGGTTAATTATATTCACGGCGCTGGGACAAAAGGAAGAAACCGGGTTTTTCATCGATATTGAGAATTTTTAGGAAATATTTCCTAAAAAACCCGGTTTCTGGCCGCCTATGTCATTCTAATTTTCCGAATTGGGATTATTTAGTATCCCCAAACTTCTAACTTGTGACTTACGATACCTTGAATTTGCTGGGCGATCGCATCTTCAGGGCGATCGGCATCGATCCGGAAAATTCGAGATTTATGTTCCTCGGCCAACTCCGTAAAACCTTGCTGTACGCGCTTGTGAAACTGCAAATCAGCTTGCTCGATCCGATCGCGCTCTCCTCTGGCCCTTACCCTTGTCAAACCCGCCTCCACATTAATATCCAGCCACAAAGTCAGATCGCTTTCCAAGCCGCCGGTGGCAATTGCATTCAACTGCTTAATTAAATTTAAATTAAGATTGCGGCCGTAGCCCTGATAAGCAATCGTGGAGTCTGTAAAGCGATCGCATAAAACAATCGTTCCTTTCGATAACTCGGGTTTAAGAAAAGTTTCGACGTGCTGAGCGCGATCGGCAGCGTACATGAGTAATTCTGCTACATCAGATACAGATTCACCCGGATCTTGTTTGAGTAACAAATGCCGCAGTCCTTTTCCCAACTCCGTACCCCCCGGTTCGCGAGTAGCCACCAACCGGACTTTCTGAAAATAACTTACTTGCAGCCAATGTATCAATCGCTGCATTTGTGTAGTTTTTCCAGCACCTTCTACCCCCTCAAATACGATAAGTTTGCCCTTCATTGCCTAACTTTGCACCTCAATAAAATAAATATGAATCCTCCCGTATATCTGTTCTAGGTTCGGTATGATAATAAAGTCTCAGTGCCTCATGGTTGGAGTTTTCTATGGCTCGCTATACTGGTTTTTTTATCGTTGCAGTTCCGATCGACCGTCTCCGTCAATCCCTGATTGAAATTTTAGAGTCATGCAATCTTGATATTATCTACAATACAGGAGATTCCCTGATGGCTCGCGAACTTCCGGGTCAAGTTTCGATTCCGAAACTGGTCACCGCCGAAGTCCTAATTGAGAAAAACACGGCTAGTGACTCAGAAGTTCGCATGAACTTCGTAATCAAAAACGAGGAATTGCCCCTGCAAACCAATAACCACTGCCGTCAAATGTTCGAGCTAGTCAGTCGTTCAGTTATGAAAAACAATAACTGGCGGCTTTTGGAGAGTATGGCACTGTAGCCATAAATCATTAGTCATCAGTCATCAGTCATCAGTCATTAGTTCCTGGCTAATGACTAATTACTGATGACTTTTATTTGGAAGGTCTAAATTTAACCTCGAAACTTCCGGCGCAGCAGCAAAGAATTGGTAACAACGCTAACAGAACTAAACGCCATAAATGCGCCTGCTGCCGCAGGACTGAGTAAAATTCCAGTTGCAGGCAGCAAGAGACCGGCCGCAATTGGAATTCCCAGAGTATTATAAGCAAAAGCCCAGAATAAATTTTGGCGAATCTTATTAAAAGTAGCGCGACCAAGGTCGATCGACTCAACAACATCCATCAAAGCATTTCGCATTAGCACAATTTGAGCAGTCTCAACCGCGACATCAGTCCCGCAGTGCAAACCGATACCGACATCAGCTTGAGCCAAAGCCGGGGCATCATTGATTCCATCTCCCACTACAGCCACTTTACAGCCTTGGGCTTGCAAACTGGCGATCGCCCGAGCCTTCCCCTCCGGTCGCACTTCGGCCAAAACATCAGCAGCCGCCAAACCTAGCTGCTGCGCCACCACCAACGCCGCCGACGCCGTATCGCCCGTCAGCATGATTACCCGCAATCCCATGCCCCGCAGGCGATCGACTGCCGCCTTAGCATCTGGCCTCAGAGTATCTTTTAGCCCGATTACCCCCAGCAAAACACCCCCAGAAGCCACGTAAACCGCCGTTTTGCCTTGGCAAGACTCCAAAAGTTCCGCAGCCACAGCGACGCCCTGCTGGTTCATCCACTCAGCATTCCCCGCGAACACCCGCTGGCCCTCCACTAAAGCAGAAACCCCGAAGCCCGGTTCCGTGTAGAAATCATCAGCAGGTAGCAGCGGCAAACCTTGCTGTTGAGATTCCCGCAAAATCGCCGCGGCGATGGGATGACAAGCGCCTCTTTCGACTGCTGCGGCAATTTGCAGCAGTTTTGAGTCAATTGTGGAAATTGTGGAAATTGTGGAACAGATATCTTGTTTGTTTCCCACATTAATATCCGAGTTCAAATCCAACTCTGAATTCTGGAAAATCGGCAAATAATCAGTGAGTGTGAGATTTCCAGTTGTCAGAGTCCCAGTTTTGTCAAAAACCACAGTATCTAATTGATGCACTCGTTCTAAAACATCGCCACCGCGAATTAAAAGTCCGCGCTCCGCCCCGATGCCAGAACCGACTAAAATTGCAGTTGGGGTAGCCAGTCCCAAAGCACAAGGACAAGCAATGACTAAAACTGCGATCGCCAATTTCAAACTTAACAGCAAAGGCGATTGGTAATCGGTAATTGATAATTGATTTCCCATGCCCAATGCCCCATGCCCCATGCCCGATGCCCCATGCCCCATATTGTGTCCTAAAAGCACAGAAGGCCAAATATGAGTTCCGGCAAAATACCAAAATAGGAAAGTTAAAGCCGATATCGCCATTACGCCATAGACAAAATATCCGGCGACAGTATCAGCTAAGTGTTGAATCGGCGCTTTGCGAGTTTGGGCGGCTTGTACCAAAGCCACCATTTGAGCTACAGTTGTTTCCTGACCGGTGCGAGTTGCCCGCATCACAACTGCCCCGGATTTATTAATAGTTCCCGCCGCGACTGTATCTCCTGGTTGCTTCAAAACTGGCATCGATTCGCCAGTCAGCATCGATTCATCTACGGTTGTTTTACCTTCGCAGACTTCGCCGTCTACCGGAAATTTTTCACCGGGTAAAACTTGCAGCCATTCTCCGACTCGGACGCGATCGGCTGGAATTTCAATGTATTGTGGATTGTAGACCGCAGATGTCGAGTTTGCAGGCAATTCTTGAGAGTCCAAATCTAAAATCGGCAGTTTAAAATCAACTAAGCGGGCTGTCGCTGGTTGTAGTGCGATTAAAGCTTGCAAAGCTGATGCAGCGCGCCGTCTGGCTTGCTGTTCGAGAGTTTTGCCCAACAAGATAAAGCCCAAAAGCATCACCGGTTCGTCAAAAAAGCACTCCCATCCCATGCGTGGAAACAGCAGCGCCGCATTGCTAGCCGTGTAAGCCGTGACTGCGCCTAAAGCTACCAAAGTGTTCATGTTTGGTGCGTTTCGCCACAAACTGCGACAGCCGTCAACGATAATCGGGCGGCCAGGTAGCAGCAATGCGAGGGTGGCGAGTCCCCAGTGAAACCAAATGTTGCTGAGAATTGGGGCTTTGGTGCCGAGTATGTGTCCTAAACCGGATAGAATAATTAGAATAAGGGCGATCGACAATTGATTGATTTGCTGTCGAATTTCTTGCCGCCGCCGTTCAATTGCCGCCGCTTCTGCTTCCCGCTGATTTTCACCTAAGCGAGACTGAGAGGGAAATCCGTTATCAGTCAACTTTTTCGCTAAAGCCTCTGCATCGACAGCCCCCGGTTGACACTCAATTGTTGCGACTTCTACGGCCAAGTTAACGCAAGCCGAAATTACGCCTGAATGCTGCATGAGTTGGCGTTCAACTGATGCAGCGCAACCCGCACATTTCATCCCACCGACATCGAAAGTAACAACTTCTGGCGGCGGAGATTCTTTAACTGGGATGATTTGTGATTGATTTTCGGGGACTGTTTTGGGAATAAATTGCATTGGTTTTTTTCGGTATTGATTAGAATATTTTGGTGAGAACAGAAAGTGCATTATATCAATTCCGTCTAGCCGAGTAATTATTCATCTCTCTCTTCTCTCCCTCTGTGTCCTCTGCGTTCTCTGCGGTTAAATAATTCCGATACAACCAGAATTGATATAATGCACAGTTTAGACAAATGTCTATATTTTTATCATAGATAAAATTTTTGGCATCTTCCGAAAGTGTTAGTTTTTTTTAATTCTTATCTTAATTCTGAAGATTGGATGTACGGTTGAAACTGTATCTATACAGACACTCACGCACTCTAAGAGGGGGTTGAAGATTAGACGGTAATTGTCTTTAGTCCGATTGGCACGGACATCGTTTGTACAGACGCGGTTTCAACGGTACGATTAGTTAGTATTGAACTTTTAGGTGAGAAATTTAGCTATGACAGAATCAGATAAATTTTATATTGTCAAACGTCCTGCTGGTAATTGCGAGATTTTGCCGGCCCAAATCGCACAGCAAAGCCCCACTATTATAGAACAGTGGGGCCCTTACGATTCTGCTGAAGATGCGATCGCCCGACGCATCGGTTTAATTCGCGCTGGTAAATGTCAACCGCAATAAACGAACTTGGAAGGACTAAAGTCCTCACTACAAACCAGGTTCGTAGTGAGGACTTTAGTCCTTCAAACCAGGTTCGTAGTGAGGACTTTAGTCCTTCTTTACTGAAGTTTTTGTGACTAAAAACTACTTAGATTTAGCAGGTGCCGCACTCGGTTTAGACTGCGCCGCAGCGGGCTTAGAAGGCGTCGCCTGCGGTTTCGACTCAGCCTTACTATCTCCTGTTTTACCAGTAACTTTATTGGTCAAAATTTCCAAAGCTTTCGCGTACTGCGGATCGGCCGTCGTAGCAATTTTATCGCGATCGCGCCGCAACTCCTGTTTTTGAGCGTCGGTAAGTTCAACCTGAAAATCCGGTTTAATTCCCATGTGGTTGATATCAGTGCCGTTGGGAGTAAAATACTTGGCAATTGTCACCGCCAAACCGGCACCATTTCCCACACCGCGTACTGACTGAACCAAACCCTTACCAAACGTCTTGGTTCCCACCAAAACCGCGCGCTTGTTGTCTTGCAAAGCGCCGGATAGAATCTCGCTAGCACTTGCTGAACCGCCGTCTACGAGGACAACTAAAGGTTTGTCGGTAATCTCTCCTTTGTTTGCGGTTTGTCGATCGGCTTCACCGACGCGATCGACCGTAGAGACGATCGTACCTTCTTTGAGCCACATCCGAGCAATTTCAATACTGCCGTAGAGCAACCCACCCGGATTGGAACGCAAGTCTAGAATATAGCCTGCCACCTTTTTCTGTTCCAAATCCTTAATTGCCGATCGCATTTCCGATGCAGCGTTCGCGCTAAACTGATTTAAGCGAATATAGCCGATTTCGCCGATCGGGCTTTTCTGCACCGACTTCCGCACGGGATGAATTTCAATTTTAGCGCGTTTCAGCTTAAAATCTATTTCCTTTTTGTCCCGCAAAATAGTCAGAGTCACCTCAGTATTAGCCTGGCCGCGAATCAAACTTACCGCTTGATTCGTATCCATCCCTTCAGTAGTTTTGCCATCAATCTTAGTAATGATATCTTTTGCTAGAATACCAGCAGTAAAAGCAGGAGTATCCTCAATGGGAGAAATCACCACCAACTTCTTAGTTTTCTCATCTTGAGTCAACTGAATCCCAACTCCTGTGAGTTCACCAGAAGTTTCAACCTGCATATTTTTGAACTCTTCCGGGTTCATAAACCGCGTATAAGGATCGTCCAGCTTCTTCAGCATTTCTCGAATTGCTTTATAAGCTTCCTCATCGCTAGTATAAGTCCGGTTCAAATAATCATTCCGCACCGCTTTCCAGTCAACCTGGTTAAAAGTGCCATCAACATAACTTTTGTCAATAATCTGCCAAACTTCATCAACCAATTCTTTAGGACTTCCCCTAAAAGAAGCCAGGGATTTAGAACTGCAACCAGTGTTGGCAAGAGTTGCAGCAGTGAGTAACACCGCTGCTGCACTTAGAACAAGCCCTCGTTTTGTTATAACCATTTGTCTGACGCGCGGGAGGAAAAGAGTTCAGAATAATCACGCCCAATCTAACACAGGCAAGGCTTGGTCGGATTTTGGATACATATTTATTCAACTTTGCCGAGTTGTATTCCCAAAAGCCACAGGCAAGATGCCTGTGCCACCACAAGAGTTGTGGGGTGGGCATCTTGCCCGCCCCCAAAAGCCACAGGCAAGATGCCTGTGCCACCACAAGAGTTGTGGGGTGGGCATCTTGCCCGCCCCAAAAGCAACAGGCAAGATGCCTGTGCCACCACAAGAGTTGTGGGGTGGGCATCTTGCCCGCCCCAAACCTCAAAACTATATCCAGTCAAGCCTACTCTGGTTCAAACCAGCGATCGTCCGACTTAATCAAATTAATCAATTCTGCCACACCTTCAGACTCAGGAACCTTCTTAATTTCATCCCGGCCGCGGTACAGAGAAATATAACCCGGTTGCTTCCCCACATAGCCATAATCAGCATCAGCCATTTCGCCCGGCCCATTGACAATACAGCCCATCACTGCAATATCCAAACCCGTGAGATGCTTCGTCGCCTCTCTCACTTGATGTAACACTTCCTCCAAATTAAACAAAGTGCGGCCACAGGAAGGACAAGCCACATACTCAACCATAGTTTTCCGCAATCCCAAAGCTTGCAGAATGCTGTAGCAGACAGGAATCTCCTTTTCCGGCGCCTCAGTCAGCGAGACGCGGATAGTATCGCCGATACCGTCAGCCAACAGCGGTGCGATACCAGCCGTGGATTTGATGCGCCCGTATTCGCCATCGCCAGCTTCCGTAACGCCCAAATGCAGCGGGTAATCCATCCCCAATTCGTCCATCCGGTGCGCCATCAAGCGGTAAGCAGCCACCATCACCGGCGCGCGGGAGGCTTTCAGGGAAATCACGATGTTGCGGAAGTCCAGGGATTCGCAAATTCTAATAAATTCCAGGGCCGATTCCACCATACCTTCCGGGGTGTCGCCGTAGGTAAACAGCATCCGTTCCGCGAGGGAACCGTGATTGACGCCGATTCGCAAAGCTTTACCTTGATCTCGCAGGGAAATCACCAGAGGTTCCAGGGTTTCGCGGATTTTATCCCCAATTTCCGCGAATTCCGCCTCAGTGTATTCGCTTCTGTCGGCTTTCGGCTTCTCGAACACGTAAAGTCCGGGATTGATTCTCACTTTGTCTACGTGTTTGGCGACTTCCAGCGCAATTTTCATCCCGTTGTGGTGGACATCAGCAACCAGGGGCACGGCTTGGTAGGTTTCGTGCAATTTTTGCTTAATTTCGGCTAAAGCTTTGGCGTGGGCCATACTGGGCACCGTAACGCGGACGATTTCGCAGCCAATCTCGTGCAGTCGCCGAATTCCTGCGACCGATCCGTCGATGTCGAGGGTGTCTTCGTTAATCATCGATTGTACGACGACTGGGTTGCCTCCGCCGATCGTGATACTGCCGACTTTGACGGGACGGGTTTTGCGGCGTTTGATGCTGGTGTCGAATACTGGTTGGCTAGATACGGTTTTAGTTGGATTGGGCAGAGTTTGCATAATTGATTGCTAGTTTTCTGTTACCAAGGTCTATAAAATTCTGTTTCCTGTTTTTTAGGTTGCCATAGAAATGACCTGTTTGGACAAAGAGGTTTCTCGAACTAAAAGCCAACCATCACCGGGAAGGCGAACTGAAGTTGAGCCGGTGGAACTAAACCCAACCTACAAAATACAGTTAAGATACAGGCTAGGCTGAGATAAACCTTGATATTGGTTGGCGGTGAGGGGAATGGTTTGGACACCGGGGCAGGGGTTAAATGGCGATCGGTATATTATTGAAGCCAAGTTAGGTGAGGGCGGCTTTGGCATCACCTACCTAGCGCAGAAGGCGCAAAACGGGGGGCGGGTTGTCATCAAAACGCTGAAAGATGAATTATTGAGCGATCGAAATTTTGCCCGGTATCGGGACAGATTCCGGGATGAGGCGCTACTGCTATCTTTGTGCAAACATCCCAATATTGTGCAAATAGACAACTATTTCATTGATGGTAATTTGCCCTGTATTGCGATGGAATATGTGGCAGGGGAAGATTTGTGGAAATTAGTAGAAAAGCGCGGCATCCTATCGGAAACCGAAGCTTTAAACTACATCCGCAAAGTGGGAGAAGCCGTAATGGTAGTTCACGAAAAAGGTTTGCTACATCGGGATATCAAGCCACAAAATATTATGGTTCGCGACAATCAAGATGCAGTTTTGATTGACTTTGGTTTGGCGCGGGGTTTTATTCCCGATCGCACTCAGCAAATGACTTTGGGGCTAACACACGGTTTTGCACCTCCCGAACAGTACGGGGAGATTGGCAGATTTGCTGAGTATACAGATGTTTATGCTCTGGCGGCAACGCTATACTATTTACTAACGAGGACACCGCCAACTCCTGCATATTTGAGGGCTTTAAATCATCCTTTAAAGCCGCCGTTTCAGATTAATCCTAATATTAGCGATGGGGTGCATCGGGCAATTATGAAAGGGATGGAAATGGATGCGACAAAACGCCCTCAGTCGGTTCAAAAATGGTTGGCTATGCTTCCACAAGCCACCATTGGCAATTGGGGGCAAAGAGGGGGTGTTTTGCCAACAATTCATAGCCCGCAGCCACCGCCACAACTTGTAAATTTGATTTCAGCAAAAGGAGTCGATTATCGTCAACTCGATCGGCTTTTGGCTAGCGGAAAATGGAAAGAGGCGGATAAGGAAACTTCTAGAGTGATGTTGAAGGTGGCTGGTAGGGAGAAACTATGGCTGGATAAAAAAAGTCTTGAAAAATTTCCCTGCGAAGACTTACGAATCATTGACCAGCTTTGGGTACAATACAGCAATGGACGTTTTGGCTTTTCGGTGCAGAAGCGCATCTATGAAAATCTGGGGGGAACCAGGGAGTATGATGAGAAAATTTGGGAAGCTTTTGGCGATGGCGTAGGGTGGCGCGTGAAAGAAAGTTGGTTGTCTTATAATGATCTAAAATTCAACATCAAAGCACCATCAGGACACCTCCCCGCAGTTAAGATTTATAGTTCGTTTTGGGGTCGAGTATGTATGTCTGGTTGGATGGTGGGGTTTGTGTGGTTGGCGTGGTTGGCGTGGAATTTTCATCTGAATTCCTACCTTAAATGGTCGTTATGGGAAGGGGTTGGTATCGCAGGGGTTATTATTTGCTTCGCATTGATTATTATTTGCTTCGCATGGATTTTAGCGGATATTCTAAGACATTGTGTTAGCCACGACAAGTTGTGGGCTCTTCTTTCTCACGTCAAGTCGTAGGGTGTGTCGCCTCGAAAAATCCTCAACAAAAATCGACAATCTCATAGCGACGCACCTTACAAACTACTTGACTAAACAAATGTTGGCGTAGTTAAATCTTCAAAATATTTTACTTTCCCCCGCATATCCTTAAATAATTCTTCAGTTGAAAGAGAGTTTTCATACTGAGAAATTCTCACAACTGGTTTATTCCCATCCATTACTAAAATCTCTTCGCCTTCAAGCTCGACAAGTCGCAAAAATTCTAGTAATTGAGCTGTTAATTGACTTTTGTCTATGGTTTTCATAGGACAATGATTTGTGTTGTGTTAAAACTCTATTATATCTCAATACGGTTCACTTAGCAAAACGTGTCATTGCGAGCTAAGATCGATAGCTAGGGAGATTGTCGCTATAAACTCATATGATACGACGGGATAATCGCGCAGTGGAATATCAATGCAATGCTAGAAAAAGGTGCAATAAGTGGCAGACCCTTCAATCCCTCGAAAGCTGGCGGAAAGATTCTCAACTTATCTTATCAAAATGTTAAAATTACTGATAAAGGGATTGGCTTAGTTGAAGCTCATGTTCGCAGATTTAATCCTGTGGGTGAAGCAGAACTAAAAATGGTAGAAAGGTTAAGAAGTATAGTCGCACAAACCCTTGTAGCTGAGCCTGTTGATTTGCGCTTCTACACTCATGAATTGCGCGAGTATCTGAGGTATAAAAAACTTGGCTATCCCACAAGACAACCAGAAAATCCCGATGAAGCTTATGAACTCTGGAACAACGCTCACACAGCGACTCTTGAGGATTATAAGTTAAAAGAAGGATTTGGCGTTTTATTTCATCCTAGCGTGGAGGACTTTTAATGCAAAACTTAACTCAATTAACTCAGCTTGAATTAGTGCTCCTTGAATTAGTAGCTAAAGGTCAAGGAAAGTGGAGTTGGTACGAACTTGCGAATGCACTTTCCCGTCGAGATGTACCGCGAGAACCTGACATGATGGTTGTCTTAAAAAAACTTGCTGCTGATGGCTTGGTTAAACGATATATCGAAACAGGTTCGCCGCGCGACAGATGGGAATTGACGAGGGAAGGGTCGATTTTGCTGACTGACGCCACCGCAAATCGGCAGCGCGAAAGTATACGTTATGCAATTGCGATTGAAAAAGCCAACAGCAATTATTCTGCTTACGTTCTAGATTTACCGGGATGTGCGGCAACAGGTACAACTCTCGAAGAGGTAGAACAGCAAATTAAAGAAGCAATAGTCTTACACTTGGAAGAGTTGCGACAAGCTGGTTCGTCTATTCCTGAACCGAGGACTTTGTGCAAATATGTTGAAGTTTAACTTAGAAACCAATTTTGTAGTTTGCATTAACAATCAAGATTATCCAGCATCCTTGGAAGTCCGAAAAATCTATCGAATCATACCGGATAATCGCGCTGCGGAACATCTATTTATCCGAGTTATTGATGAATCAGGTGAAGATTATTTGTATCCAGTTGCGTATTTCGTGCCGATTGAATTGCCGAAAGCCGTAGAAGCAGTATTTGCATAGGATAAATTAACAATGATATCTGTAGAAAAATGCCCTATTTGCAGCGGTGAAATAGTTATCAAAGAAGTCGATAAACTTTTACGGGGCGGCAAGCATACTGCTATCTTAAAAGTATCGGCTGAAGTTTGCCTAAGCTGTGGAGAACGGTTGTACTCTGTCGAAACAGTTAGGAAATTTGCCAAAATTAGACAGCAATTGCAGCGAGAGGAGACTCAAGAATTCCAAGCGATGGGGCAATCTTTTCGAGTTGGGTAAATTATAGGATCGAATTTATGGTTTGAGTCGTAGGGTGCGTCGCCTCGAAAATTCCTAAACAAAAATCGACAATCTCATAGCGACGCACCTTACCAAATACTCGATCAAATAAATGTTGGCGTAGTTAAATCTTCAAAATATTTTACTTTCCCGCGCATATCCTTAAATAATTCTTCAGTTGAAAGAGACTTTTCATACTGAGAAATTCTCACAACTGGTTTATTCCCATCCATCACTAAAATCTCTTCGCCTTCAATCTCGACAAGTTGCAATAATTCGAGTAATTGAGCAGTTAATTGACTTTTGTCAACGATTTTCATAGGACAATAATTTGTGTTCTGTTAAAACTCAATTATATAGCGGTTCTCAAAAAAGTGAGGTATGCCCTAATGCCCTATGCCCTATGCCCTATGCCCTATTCCCAGTCATACCTCATCTTTCTGAGAAAGGCTATATCTCAATACGATTTATTTAGAATTAGGGTGCGTCAGAAGAGTGAGATTTTCGCTACTTTCCTCACAATCTCATTCTGACGCACGCCCGGAATAAATGGTGCGTCAGAATGAGATTTTTAGTGATAATTGAGAACTACCAAACTCATCGAGAATTTCAAAGGTGCTACAAGCCCCCGGATTTATCCGTGGAATCAATCCCAAATCGAAAATCGAAAATCCTCTCTTCCCCCGAATTTATCCGTGGGATCGCCTCTAAAATCTAAAATCTAAAATCTAAAATCGATTGACGCACCCTACCGCTGAACTACGGTATCTACAAACTGCTATTCATCCAACCGCAGAATCTAACCACGCAATTAAATCCTCTTCACTTGTAAAATCCAACAAAGCCTCTCCCAAATCATCTAACTGTGCCGCAGATAACCCCTGGATGCGAGTTTGAATTTCCATTGTAACATCACCCACCCGCCGCACAATCTGACGCATAATTAATCCTATTTCCCCCTCAATTTTACCCCTTTCGATTCCCTGTTCAATCCCTTGTTCAATCCCTTGTTCAATCCCTTGTTCAATCCCTTGTTCAATCCCTTGTTGTATTCCTTGTTGTATTCCTTGTTGTATTCCCCTTTGAATACCAATCTCTATCCCTTTTGTCACAGAACCTAGTTGGTCTTGGATAAACATTTCTCGCTTGTCTACATCATTTAATTCGTCGAGGGTCAAATTTGCTCGGTTGGCAATTCCCATCGCGGCATTAATCTCTGCAACTGACCCCAATGTCTCTGGTACTACTTCCAATGAGGGTGCGTTTTTCATGAAGTAAATCCATTTTTCAGGCAGAGTTGTGAGTTCATTCAATTCTTTTTTGAATTTCGGTAATTCGACAAACACTAATTTGATTTCGCAGTTGGGATAGACGAATTTTTCTTCGGTTTCTGTGAATTCAAAGTGCGAAATTAGTTTGTCGCTGTTTTCAAACAAGATGAAGTCGGTGATGGTTAAGGCAATGACTGGTTTTAATCTTAAATAACCTTCTCCGGCTTTGAGTTGAGTAGAATAGGTTTTGGCTGCGTTGTACACGACTCGTTTTTCAAAGGCGGCGACGTTGAGTACCTGCATTTCCACAATTACGGTTTTGTTTCCGGTAATCTTGGCTTTGACATCCAGGTAGGTGTCTTTTAATCCTGTGACGCTTCCGGCTGAATAAGGGTCAATTATTTCTATTTCTTCGATTGTGGATTCTCCGTTATACAGCATTGCATTTAGGAAGCTGATTAAAATTTCTGGATGTTCTGAAGATGCGAAGATTTTTTTGAATGCAAAGTCTGTTTTGGGGCTGATGAAACGCATATAGTTATAGTTTTTCGTGAACAGCAGATGACACTGAGGAAGATGTAGAGGTAAGAGAAAAATCTGGAGTTAGGGCGGGCATGGGCACCGCCCTTACAAATTATCTAAATTCAGCTATCAGCCTGTGGCTTGAGTAGTTGTTACAGATGACATAACTAGCTTTCCAGTTATATCCATTGTTGCCAGTTTCAACACTTCATTAAAAGCTAAACCCCGAATTTTGAGTTCCCACCGAATGCCTTTTGCTTTCATCCGCTTGGCTTTCCGCATATCAACATCCGCAGCTTTTTGATTCAGTAGCAAATGTTTCATTGCTGCTGTGGCTTCTACTTTTGTGGGATATGCAATGTAGGTGATAAATCCGCCGTCCCAGTGGTTGGCGTTGCGGATGCTGCTGATAGTCGCTACTCTCGGACTAAATCGGTTCCAGTATAAGTCGCTGTAGCCGATCGCCTGTGTGTTCACTTGGAGTTTGTTTGCCATTTGACTTAACTCCTATAACCTTGTGTGCGGGGTTTGCAGTACCGTTTTGGTTGTTAGAGTCGATAGGGGCATTTCTACCCCTACCTCTCATTCAGAACGGAACGTGAAACTTTCGCTTCATTCCGCTCCTCGATATCTTCATCCTTTTTTTAAGGATACAACTCAAAACGGATTGCTATGATAGTCCTTACTAAGGGAGCCGTCATTTTCCGTTTTTGTGTCGTGACAATGCTTATGTAGCAGTTGTAAGTTTTTATACTCATCCTTTCCGCCTAATGAGCGGGGTTGGATATGGTCAACTTCTACGATGTCTGTAGGTGTGAAATACAGACCGCAGTGGGTACATCTACCTTTTTGTGCTTTAAGGAGTGTTGCCACTCTTGTCGGCGTTTCAGGGTATTCTCCACGTCTGGAACTCCAATAAATCCAGTTACCGTCGAAAGGTGTTGCATTGCCTTTTACTTTTACGTGCCTTATGATAGGCGTTGCTGAGTGTTGGGCTAGCTCTAAACCTTCTTCTGTACTGAAGCACCAATTTCTATCGCCTACTGTCCTCCAGTATTTGTCTTTATTGATGCTACCTTTTCCCCGTCTTCTAGCCCATGCTCTTAACTTGTCATAAGTAAGCCTATCTATCTTTGAGAAGGTTTCCTTACTTACTACTGTTGAATAATAGTTTGACCATCCCCGGATGGTTTGATTTAACCTTTGGATTAAGGCGTATTGGGGGGAGTGGCTATGGGTATCTATTATTTCTTCAATTTTTCCAAGATGAGCTTTGATTTTGGGTTTAGACGGAGTGATTAATGTCTTAAAGCCGAGTGGTATTCCATGTGTATTTTTGGCACTTCGGTAGTTACCTACCTTATGTTGTTGTACATGGAATCCTAAAAACTCAAACCCAACATTTCCATTGTATTTATTGAGGGTGTGGGTTAATTTTGTCTTACTTGGCTTCAATTCTAAGCCTAAATCACTCAACCATTCTGCAATTATCTTCTGACAGGCTAATATGACTTCAATGTCTTTGTGTATAATCACAAAATCATCGGCATATCGGATTAAACTGATTTCTCTTCGTTGGTTTATGTTGTTACCTACGAACTGTTTAACCCGTTCTTCCATTCCATGAAGGGCTATGTTAGCCAATAGCGGGGAAATGACCCCTCCTTGTGGCGTACCTTCTACGGTCGGAAAGATTTCACCTTGGTCTAATACCCCACTTTTAAGCCACGACTTAATTTGTTTTCTCAGTCGTGGATAGGTATTGATTTTGTCAAGCAATGCTTTGTGATTAATGCGGTCAAAGCATTTGGCAATATCAGCGTCTAGCACATATTTGGCTTTATATCTGATGTTGTCAAAAATAGCTCCAATCGCATCGTGACACGACCTACCGGGTCTAAAACCATAAGAGTTTGGCTCAAATTTTGCCTCCCATTCTGGCTCAAGAGCTGCTTTTACAACTGCTTGTAAGGCGCGGTCGTACATTGTGGGTATACCTAATGGTCTAGACTCATTAGTGCCTGGTTTTGGTATCATTACCCGACGTGTCGGTTGTGATTTACCAGTTGTTTTGAGTTGACCTACTAGCTCAAAGCGTTGCTTCGGGGTTAGTGATTTAATACCATCCACACCTGCTGTACGCACGCCAGTATTGTCTTGTGTGACCCGTCGTATCGCTAGAACCTTATTAGACCACGAATTAATCAAGGTCTTTTGAAGCTTCCTCACTGCTTTTACATCGCCACGCTCACTTGCTCGATAGATACGTTTTTGCAACTTGAATGTCAATCTTTCGGCTTTCCGCCAATTGATTTGATTCCATTCCACCGTCGGGTTATCCCGCGTTTTAGACTTGTTCATTGCTATTCTTGTTCCTATCCTTGAAGTTACCGTGTATCCGTTAGCATATCCCTGTTATTACAACAGAGCATTGGCTTCTGATACAATCCCTCTCCCATATACTATTCGTTAGCTACTTACCGATAATCGACCTGATTCCAGAAATATACGAGAGTTACTTCGTTCCAGATATACATTGATTGAGTTTTTAGTGTGATGCTATCCACCGGGTTTATGGGCGGTGCTTATAGGTCGAGTGCAAAATCGCCTATGCCCTAGCCTTGCCATTTTGGCTTGGTCTTAATCAGTCTTTACCGTGTTTCTCAACGGGTTTATTCTTGATTCAGCCGTTAGACCATCTATACTATCGATGGTTCAGACACATCTTTGCTTTCGCTATACATGAACTCTTGCTCAACAGTTACCAGTTTCGGCTACCAGTAGTCTGCCTTTTATCCCCGCTTTACGCTGCTAGTTGCTACTTAACAAGGTAGGGGATATGCTTTTACCGCTGCACTTGCGGACTGGGACTTGGGATGAACCGCACCCAGATGTGTATCCAGTTATGATGACTATGTAGTCACCCTAGCCATCCCCTAAGTATTGCTACTCAGTTTCGACTAAACGAATCGCACTTGCTATTTATATTATAGCAAATTAATGCGGAATTGGGAATTGGGAATTGGTAATTGGTAATTGGGAATTGGTAATTGGGAATTGGGAATTGGGAATTGGGAATTGGGAATTGGGAATTGGGAATTGGGAATTGGGAATTGGTAATTGGGAATTGGGAATTGGTAATTGGTAATTGGTAATTGGGTGTAAAACTTAAGACTAAGTGCAGTGGGCATCTACAAACTAATGACTGTTGACTAATGACTGTTGGAAAGCGAGCGGGGACAGCACTATGACTAATGACTGTTGGAAAGCGAGCGGGGACAGCACTATGACTAATGACTGCTGACTAATGACTAATGACTGTTGACTGTTGACTAATGACTAATGACTAAAATCTTAATTCGTATTCGGCGGTGACGCGATTGTCTCCTTGGAAATTGGTTGAACCTCTGAGCAATATTTTGTCGTTTAAACGATACCGCACGTTAAATTCTGTTGGCTGATTTGCTGATAATACTCGAATGATTGATGCTGAAAGATTGCGCGTGATATCGGCCCCGACTTCTAAGCCTATACCGAGGGAACCTGCACCGGATGCGGCCCCTGAACTTGAACTGGCTGTTTGTCCTTCGTTTCCTCTAATTCGAGTGGGAAATAACCTGAATTCGCTCAATCCGGTGGCGTTGGTAATTACGGATTGCAGGTTGTTGAATAATCCGGCACCGGCTAAATTGGCGATCGCCAGTGTACTGTCTCCCTGTCCTAATGTTTGCACGAAACTGCCGCCTAATAGCGCTACAATCTCTGTTTGCGATCGCCCTGGAGAACTCCTCAACTCGATATTTTCGGCCAACTGGGAGGCTTTACCCTTGACTAATGCTTGAATTCGGACACTCCGCACGCTGCCGAAACTTGTCGGTTCATCGGCTATTTCAGAGGCGACAGATGTTCCTGGAGTGCGAAACCGCGAGACTTCTTGTACCGATGTTGCTAATCTCACGTCCAATGTCGGATCGAGTCCTTGTGTTGGTACAAAGGTAGCTGTTTGTGGGTATCCCTTATCAAGCTTAAACTGCGTGGTAAACAAATTCACCGCACCCGAAGTCAACCGAATCGTACCCGCAGGGCGAATATCGTCTAAAGTTCCATTCACCGTCAAAGCCCCTGTCGCCTGAAAATTCAATATCGGCGCACTCGTTACCCGCACTCCTCGGCCTAATTTCAGCGCCAAATCGTTTAATCCAACTTCAAAGGAAGGGGAAGATGTCGGCGAAGTCGGAGTCGCAGGAGAAGTAGAAACCTCAGTCGGAGTCGTAGGGGAAGATGTCGTAGTGGAAGGGGAATCGGAAGAAGCTAACCGAGTTCCGCCACCTCCGGCGCTGGGGAGAAATACTTCGCCGTCGTACAGTTCAATTTTACCGCTCAACTGCGGCCGCAAAGCTGTTCCCCTTGCTTGGACTTGACCGACTGCGCCGCCGCGGTACAATCCTCTGAGATTCAATCCCAATTTATCTAGATTGACAGCCAAAGGATTCGCTGCATCGACATCGCCCTCCGCAAAAGGGACAGACAGCGGAATCACGCCCTGGGCTACAACTTCCCCTTTACTCAATTGTCCCCGAATTCCTTCTACCCGAATACGATCGCCCTCAAAGCGCACCGTCCCAGTCACCCCTGTCAGCGGTTCTGGGAAAGCTCTCGCCCGGACGGTTGCATTTTCAAAATTCGCAATTCCTTGCGCTACAGGCTGTTGCAGCGTTCCTCCAACGCGAATTTGCACCTGTCCCTTGCCATTAACCCAGGCAAGTTGGGGAGTTAAGACATTAATAATTGCTAATCCTTCATTCTGCAAATTCGCCCTGAAATCTATTTGATTGTTGTCGGGTTTTACCGCAGCAAAGGGTAACTCGAAAGGCAAACTTCCCTGTACTTCAATTGGTTCGGTTTGAGTTACCAAAGCGCTGCCTCCAAAATTCAGGCGGGCGTTGCTATAACTGAAACTGCTGTCGGCTTTTTTAATCGGTTCTCCGTTTAGCGTCCCGTCCAGCAAACTTAATTCGCCGGTGGCTTGCGGATTTTCTAAACTTCCGGCTAAGTTTGCCCGCAAATTTAAGTTTCCGGTTACGTCTACAAAGGGTAATTCGATTAGTTTTGCTAACTCTTCTACGGGTACATTTTCTACCCGCAACTGCCCGGATTGAGCTTTCTGTCCGAGTTGTCCCGAAAATCCGATCGCACTTTTGCCCGATCGAATTTCCAGCGGCAACACGGTTAAAATTCCGTCCTGAAAACTGCCTTCAATGCTAAACTGTTCGGCGACATATTTTCCCCACTGCCAATTATCGCCTTTGACGTTAAATTGAGCTTGCACGCCTGTTCGCAGAGAACCTGCGACTGCAATTTCGCCACCAAAAGTTCCCTGCAATTGAGATAAGGCAGGCAATTTTTCCGATGATTTCACAGCTTGCTGCTGCTGCAAGATTACTTCGATTTCTGCCAAGCGGCGCAACTGTTCGATTAACGGCGCTTCCGGTTCTCCGACTGCGACTGTTTTCACGTCACCGCTGTTACCGTAAACGGGAGGTTTCAAGCCTCTCGCGAAATCTCCTAAATTGAAATACCGCAAAGCTGCTAAAACTTGCTGCAAATTCCCCTGCTGGATGTTAACTTTCCCGGCAAATTCGGGGTTTGCGCCTGCTTTGACGTTACCGGAAATGGAGTATTGACCGGTACCTTGCCGGAAGATGCCGTTTGTGAGAGTGGCGCTGCCGTTAGCATAGCTGAATTCGGCTTGGAAACTGTCACCTTTAATGTAGCCGATCGCCGGTTGGGCGATCGCAATTTGTCCGTTGGCTTGCAAAGTCGCTGGATTTAACGGCATCTTCCAACCGGGCACGTTGACTTGTCCTGAAACAGTACCGGTTATCGGCCCCAAACCTGCCTCTTCTCCCGGTGAGAGATTCAATGCAGCCAGCGGGAAATCGCTTAAATTTACTCGCAAAGTTTCGCCCTCAGCTTGGCCGCGGGCTACCGATTCCCCGCGTTTAACTAAGAATGATGTCGGCAGAAACGACTGATTTAAAGCGACTTCGATTTTGTCTTGGGGGCCAGCCAAACGCAAATCTACACTTTTATCGGAACTCGCCGTCACTTTTCCCGCCAGTACCGAGTCAAAAGCGACTTGATTTACTGCTAAATTCCGCACTTCCACGTCGCCAACTAAACTCAGGGCGGCCAATGTTCCGGTGAGGCGCCCCGTGAAATCGACATTGCCGCGCACAGGCTGATTTTTCTCTGAAGACTTTTTGGCACCCATGGGTGTCAAAAATGCCAACTGTTCTGCTGGCAAGGCTTCCAGGTTAAAGTTGGAGAGTTTTACATCCAAATCTAGATTGGAAATTGACGGTAATCCTTTCCCAGCTAACTCAACGCCGACAAATCCGCTGGCTGTCAAACCGCGAGTTGCAGCTTTTTCTACTTCTATCCGTTTGCCATCCCAGTTAAATATTGCATCAAAAGGTTGTTTGAGAAAGGGCAATTCCGAGATGCGGAAACTGCCGCCGGCGCGAACATTTTGCGGGGAAGCAGCAGCAATCGGGCCGGATAAATCAACATTCCCGTTAAATAGTCCCCGCAGTAGGGGGAGATTTTGGGCTTGGGAGACTAAACCGCTGCCTTGCAAGCTTTGCCGCTGGGCTTCAAAGGCTTTCTGGAAGCGACTTAGGGCAATTTGGTCGCCTTCAATTGACGCGCGCCAATTCCCCGATTGTGCGCTACCTTTGGCGTTGACAACTCCGCCACCGTTGGCGAGTCGAATTTGTCCGTCGCCGTTGGCTGTGATGCCGTTGGCGGTTAAATTATCTGTATTTCCCACTATTCTGATTTTGCCGTCGAGGGTTCCGGCAATTTCTCGCGGTAAATTGGTTGTCAGCAAACCTGTTTGTTTGAGGGTTTGTTCTAAATTGCTGACTGTAACTCCGTTGGTTGCTAGCGATGCTTCCAAGTTGCCGTTTTCCAATTTTGCCGTAGTATCGATCGCCCCGAGTCGATCGACCAAAATCCGTCCTTCTCCACTAGCACGAATTCCTTTAGCTGTCAAATTATCCAAACTGCCCGATGCTTGGTATTGGCCGTTAACTCTGCCGTCAAATCCTTTAGGCAAAGTCGCCGTCAGCGGAAACAGTTGGAGATTGCGGACTGTTTGTTCCAACAGCTTGCCATTGTCCAGCATCTAATTTTCCCTTAAAATCAACCGTACCGTCGGCAATATTTAATTTGCCACTGCTGTTAACAGAAACATCGGCGATGCTTGATTTGTCAAGACTTCCCGCCGCTTGAATTTGATTTGATATTTGGCCGTCAATCGATTTGAGATTTTGAATTTTGGATTTTAGATTGTTGATATTGGCGACTATTTGGGGATTGTCAGCCGTAAAAGCCAAGCCCACATCTAACAGTGGCAATCCTAAATTTACCAGGCTGCCGATCGAAGTGCGATCGGTTTCTGCCCGCCCAGATTGAGTTTGCCGCTACCGTTGAGATTAATTGCGCTAGCCGTCAAATTTTCCAGACTTCCAGAAGCTGTAAATTGACTCGATAACTGGCCGTCGATCGATTTTAGATTTTGGATTTTAGATCTTAGATTGCTATCTGGTTGATTTTCGGGATTGAATGCGGAAGCCACATCTAAAATAGGCAGTGTTAAATCTACCAAGCGGCTGATGGAAGTGCGATCTGTTTCTGCGGTTGCTTGCCAATTTCCGTCTGTCAATTCTCCTTTGAGATTGACACTGCTGTCGGCAATATTGAGTTTACCGTTGGTGCTAAGATTGATGCCGCTAGCGGTTAAATTGTCAAGATTTCCCGCAGCTTGAAATTCTCCTGCTAGCTGGCCATCCAATGATTTTAGATTTTGGATTTTGGATTTTAGATTGTCGAGATTGGCAGAATTTGCGATCGCCAAAAATGGCAAGCCAATATCAAGTAAGGGATTGATGGCAACTTTTTCGGTTTTGCCAGAAGCTTGCCAGCGGCCTGATTCTAGTTTGGCATTAACATCAACAATACTATCAACAACATTCAGCGTTCCTTTGCCGCTAGCATAAATACCATTTAAACTCAAATCGTCCAGAGTTCCTGCAACTTCGGCGGTGCCGCTGAACAAACCTGCTAATTCTGGAGGTAAATTAAGTCGGGGAATCAGTGGCTGCAAACTTTTGACTGCCACGCGATCGCCCTTGATTATAGCTTCCCACTGACGGTCTTGGATCGCCGCATCCACATTCACCGTAGCATCGCCAATTTTGACAACGGTATTTTGCAAATCCGCCGTATTACCTCCGGCGCGAATTTCGCCGCTAGCCGGAAAAGTCCCTTGTGGTGCTTGCCATTTAGCTCTAGCTTGGATATTATTTAACGGCCCGAAAACTTGAGCTTTGGCGGAAACACTACCAATTTTAACAGCAGCGGGAATCGGGAGAGCGTAAATTTGGGCGATCGCATCTCCGGGCAGATTTTCCGCTTGCAAATCGAACACCAAACCCGATCGCGAATTCTCACTTCCCAACGTTATATCGACTTCACCTTTGCCACCAATTTTACCGCCCGCCGCCGGCACAACCAATATATCGCTCAATGTCAAAGCTAAAGAGGACAACGGCACAGTTGACGGTGGAGAATTCGGGGTGGGAGTTGGAGTTTGAGCTGTTCTCCCGCGTTCCAATTTAAAGTTAGTGCTAATATTGTTTAATTGCAGGCGATCGACTGTAGCGGGTTTTGTCGAGGCGATCGTACCTGCCAGCAATGGATTTGCAACGGTTCCAGTCAGTTTAGCATCCGCCTTAACTTCTCCGGCAACTGCGATCGGCAATACTACTTTCTGCCCTAACTCTGCCTCCACCGCACTGACAATACTTGCCACAGCTACCGGTTGCACGTTAGTTATCAGATTGAAACTCGCTTGTTCGGTATTAAAATTAGCTCCAGTCGCAACTGTTCCGGCTATTTGAACGGGAATTAAACCGTAATTACCAGTCAAACTATCGACAATTAAATTAGTTCCCTGAAACCGCAATTGACCGCTACCATTTTGGATAATCTGTTTCAGCGGTTTGATACTTGCTTGCACTCCAGCAAAACTCGCCGTTCCTGTAATTCCAGATAATTTATTATCTCGCACTTGCACGGTTAAATTGCTATTTGCCAGACCTTTTTGTAGAGAAATTCCGGAAATTTTCAGCAAGCGAGCGATGTCGGACAAAGGTAAGTTTTGCGATTGCAGTAGCACGTTAGTTTGAGCCGCAGGCAATAGAGAGTCTGCTTTAACTGCAAAATTGTCATTATTGGTAAACTGACCGTTAAGTTCGTAGAGAACGCGCTGATTTTGCTCGCGAAATAAAGCGCTGCCATTTTTGAGACTTACAGAAATTGGCGCCGAAGTTTTTTGTCCGACTTCGGGACTCGGAACCAAAACTGCGGCGGCATTTTCAACTCGAATTGCTTCAATTTCCGTTTTAAATAAACCCGCAGGTTTTTTGTCCTGGGTGGGAATATCAACCCAGCGGCCTTCTGCATCCTGTTCGATATAAGCGCTCGGCTTAACTAAGGTAATATCTAATTTGAGAGTGCGGTTGAACAGCAGCGGCCAAATTGAAAATTTCACTTCCACTGCTTCTGTGGAAGCGTAATCTGGATCGATCGCAGTTGCGGGTACAGTCGATCGACCAAACCGCAAGCCGATCGGAGAAAATCGCTCCAAACGTCCGATTTGCACTGGCCGCTTCAATGTCTGACTGACCTCAGAGGCCACCAAAGGAGCTAACTTTTTCTGCACCCACTCCCGTGCGGCTACCGCCCCAACCAGGCCGAGAATGCCCACTCCCGTACCGCTAAGCAGCAAGATACGCCACCAGTGGCGCCCAGAACGGGGTGCGAGTTGTTTTTTGTCATCGTCCGAGTTAGTCATGCTTATTTCTCAAGGTTGTGAGAATTCAGGAATTGAGGAAATCAGCCGGTTTGAGAGAGGAAGAGGAAAGAGGGGGAGAAAGGGAGAGGGGGAGGGGGGGAGGGGGAGAGGGGGAGGGGGAGAGGGGGGATTTGACGAGTTTTGGTCGAGAATTGAAATATACAATTTAGTAGTAGAGCGGAAAAATTCTGGGATTCTGACGAAGGCTTTCTGTCTTTGCTAGACTCATAACTGAGCTTGGAAGTGCCGATCGCACAATGAAACTTCAATATTCACCCCCTCCTATGTCGCACAGACTCCAGAAATCTTTACCAAACTTAATCTAAAATCGTCACACCTCGTACAACCGACAGTCAATCTAAAATCTAAAATCTACAATCGCCACACCTCGTACAACAGACAGTCAATCTAAAATCTAAAATCTAAAATCTAAAATTGCCCGATCGCTTCTAAGATAAAAAAACGGTGGTTAAGAAGGTCTTTAAAACTTATGCGAGTGTTCGTCTTACTCTTCAATGCCCGCACCGAGAATGAGGGAATTCACACCATTCAACTCGGCGATCGCAACAAAGTTCTGATGTTTGAGTCAGAAGACGACGCCACACGCTTTGGCGTGATGTTGGAAGCTCAGGATTTTCCCGAACCCGCTGTCGAGGCGATCGACGATGAGGAAATTAAGGAGTTCTGCGACAGTGTTGATTATGATTGGGAACTTGTGCCGGCGGGCGCACTAGCGATTCCGCCAGAAGACAATGTAACACAGACTCAGTGGCAGGCAGAGGGGCAGTCGGAACCGGAGTCACAGCCGGAGTCGGATTCTGAGGTTTCTCAAGACGAACTGGATTCTATGCGCCGCCGACTCGAAGGACTTTTGTAATCACGAAGGAAGAAGGAAGAAGGAAGAGGGAAGAAGGAAGAAGGAAGAGGGAAGAAGGAAGAAGGATAAATTTGATATCTTCCAGCATTCTCAATCCTAGACTCGATTTCTAGATACAGGCTTCTAGGCTGAAGCTGGGACTCTGTATGTCTCCTGACTATGCCCACCAGAAGCAAAAATTGCCAACGGATCGTTAATAACTGACAAAAAATGAAGAATTTGGAAGAACGGGGGCATCTGCTGACGGAACAGGTGAATGCCAACAGCGCGAATTTAGACCAACTTAGCTCGATCGAATTGGTGGACTTGTTCAACGCAGAAGACGCCCAAACCTTAAATGCGATCGCCCGTGCCCGCGAACAGTTAGCCCGGGCGATCGACATTGCTGCCGAATCTCTACGTCAAGGAGGCCGCCTATTTTACGTCGGTGCGGGCACTTCCGGGCGTTTGGGGGTACTCGATGCCGCCGAGTGTCCCCCCACCTTCTGCACGCCGCCAGAACTCGTACAGGGCATAATTGCCGGGGGTGCGGGGGCTTTGGTGCGGAGTTCGGAGGATTTGGAGGATCGGGCTGAAGATGGCGCTGAGTCGATCGCCCACCGTCACATTAACAATCTCGATGTGGTTGTCGGGATTACGGCTGGGGGTACAACGCCCTTTGTAGCGGGTGCTTTACACGCGGCGCGCCAGCGGGGGGCGAAAACAGTGTTTATCGCCTGCGTACCCGTCGAACAGGTGAATTTTGAGGCTGATGTGGATATTCGGTTGTTGGTTGGCCCGGAGATAGTCGCGGGTTCGACGCGCTTGAAAGCTGGTACTGTGACAAAAATGGCTTTGAATATTCTTTCGACTGGCGTAATGGTCAAGCTGGGGAAGGTTTACGGCAATCGGATGGTTGATGTGGCGGTGACTAATAAGAAATTGCGCGATCGGGCGGTACGGATGTTACAAGATTTAACTGATTTGGGCCGGGATGAAGCGGGTTTTTTGTTGGAAAAAAGCGGCAAGTCTGTAAAATTAGCTTTGATGATGCACTGGACTGGTTTGGAGAAGCAAGAGTGCGATCGAATTTTGGGCGAGTTTCAAGGGAATTTGCGATCGGCAGTAGCATCAATACAATTGTAGATTTTTGCGATCGTAGGGTGCGTCGCCCCAGAAAATTCCTCACCTTGCATACCGAAAATCTCAAAGCGACGCACCTGTTGTTAGGCGAATTTCAAGGCAATTTGCGATCGGCTGTAGCATCAATACAATTGTAGATTTTACGTGAATACGAGAAGAATACTCGGCGGTTGAAACCGCGTCTACACACACGAAGTCCGCCTCCGCGGACTGAAGAAAGAAGAATACGAGAAGACTCGGCGGTTGAAACCGCGTCTACACACACGAAGTCCGCCTCCGCGGACTGAAGAAAGAAGATTAACTCGTTCTTGTCGCTGTACCTGGTAACGAGTAATCTTCAACCCGCGAAGGCGGGTTTAGTTTGTATAGACGCGGTTTCAACTGCCCGATCTACTTCCTAAATTGCACTCACAAAAACAGAAGATGTAAGCTGACTTTGACTTACACCCTGCACGATTCCCAAATAATTAGCCCCCGACTTAATCGCCGTAGAAGCGATGCTTGCACCTGCATCCAACTTCAAACTCACAGATTCAAAAGTCAAGTTGGCAAATCCGATCCCGTCGGTTAAACCAATCTTATCCCCGGCGACAAAATCGGTAATCACATCGGCACCAACTAACGTAGCCGAAACAGACAAACCTCCTGCTAGGATAAACGTATCACTTCCAGCACCGCCGGTCAGAATGTCTTGCCCGCGATCGCCCGCCAAGACATCATCGCCGTTACCACCAATCAAGATATCGTTTTCCTTGCCGCCCCGGAGAGTATCGTTACCATCTCCTCCGATCAGTCGATCGTTATCATTGTTGCCGCTGATAAAATCATTACCAACACCGCCATCAATTAAATCCGAATCTTTACCGCCGGATAAGATGTCATTACCACCTGCGCCGTTAATTGTATCCGCGCCTTGCATTCCATTAATCGTATCAGCGCCTGCTCCTCCAGTGAGATTGTCTTTCCCGGAAAGGGCAAAAATTTGCAATCCCACAGCGCTGGCAGGTATTTGAGTATCAGCAGCATCTGATAGGAAATAATTGCCACCGCTGGCTGTATTCTTGGGTGCTGTCGTCGGGGTGCCGTCCCCTGTAGCATTGGGTATTGGCGAAGTAATGGAGACTAATGTGCTGGGTGTTGGAGTTGGAGTTGGAGTTGGTACGGGAGTTGGTGTGGGAGTTGGAGTTGGAGTTGGCGTTGGAGGTGGTGCGGGATTGACACTACCATCAAGCGAAGTAGCAAAAACTTGCGTCCAATAGTGATTGTAATTGACGCTGCCAGTATCGTTGGCTAGGAAATAGTAACCAATGCCAATCTCTTTCAGATTCGGATTAAGAATGTTAGCCCGGTGGCCACTGCTGTTCATCCATGATGATACAACTTGGTCGGGTGTAGACGATCCCGCAGCGATATTTTCTGCTGCCGAGCTGAATTTATAGCCCGTTGCAGTAATCCGATTTCCCATTGACGAACCATCTTTTCCGGTGTGATCGAAAAAGTCTTGCACTGCCATGTTTAGGGTGTGATTTTGCGCCGCATTCAACAACTGAGTATTTAAGGTTAGGGGGGACAAACTCAATTTGCTGCGCTCTATGTTCGTAAGTTCTAAAACTTTATAAATAAAGTTTTGATTGGTTGTGGCTGGTGCGGGTTGTGACAGTTGAGAAGCCGATCGCTCTCCTGTTAAAATGTCCGCAGACTGAGAATCGGAATTTTGTAGTTGTTCAAGCATGGGGATGATAAAAATGTTTAAGACTGGGCTGAGCTGGTAGATGGCTTACCGTCTTAACGATAATTTCCCCGATCGCAGGCTGGGCAGGCTTCAACAATTGTCTTAATCCCTGCCACTGTTGTATCTATTGTTATTATACCTATTCTTCAACTGCGGATGTCAATATCCGGACTCTGGTTGAAAAAAGCCAAGAGTGCGATCGCCCGTGGAATCAATACAACCGAGATTCCGCAGCCACGAGCGCGTCACGCAGAACAATTACCCACAACATTATTTTTAAAGTCATTTATTATACTTGCTTTTTAAGGTTTAACCGTTAATATACGTACAACAATACAATTTATAGCGGTTCTCAAAAAAAGTGAGGTATGCCCCATGCCCTAAGTATCGCTCAAAGATCGGCTCGCATCTGGATCGAGGTACGTAGTTGCGCTTAAGCGCTCTTTATAATATTAGGAAAGAGCGCTTAAGCGCAACTACGTACCTAACTTGTCTGACGACAATAAAACCGCCCTGTGCGGAATCTGAGATAGAGCTTGAGATTTGAGATTTTTCCTGATTAGCTTAACAGACGGGAATCCCCACACTATACCGATCGAAGGTTAGTGTGGGATGAGAGGCGTGTGAGACTCCGATTCCACCTGTCCATAATCTCAAAGCGCAGCTTTGAGCAGTGGGCGGGTGGATGACGAGATGAACAAAAGTTCAATAGTCGTGGTAAAATACTTAGATCTTGGATCAAAGAATAACAATCTGGGTCTAAGTCCAAAAAATTCAGGTGACAAGTGGGGCGGGACGTGTTCCTCACTATAAAACGCCGTAAAGGGAAACCATTGGAGTCCGCGGGAAGGAAGATCTCGATATCCTTAACAGGACTCAGATGCCTACAATATACCGCTTGCGGTTGATGTAGGAGCGTCACTAAGGTTCATATTGCGCGCCCAGTTCGCGGGCTGGGGGCTAGAAACCCGGTTTCTTCGAGTTTTGCGTTTAGTTACGAAAAATCTACGAAGAAACCGGGTTTCACTCTTGTTAGCGATCGCGCGCCAACTAATTTTTTAGTAGAATCCTCACAAAAAATTCTCAATTAATTCAAAATTCACCGCTCAAAACTCACAATTTCAAAATATTATCTTGTCCGACTTTAGCCTCCTGAGACACTTGCTCAACCTCATCTTTGGCAAGAATTTCCAAAGCTGCATCTGCTTCGACACCGCCCAACCGCCCCAAAGCTTGGGCGACTCTATAACGAATCTGCCAATCTGCATTGGAAGCGTAGGGAAGCAGCAGCGGCAGGGCCCGTTTATCCCCTAATTCTCCTAATGCACTGATGGCAATAGTTTGGATCAATTCGTTTTCAGAACCCAGGGCATTTTCTAACATCGGAAATGCTTTTGGATCGCCCATTTCTCCCAAAGCTGCGACGATGCTGAGTTGCACCAACCATTCAGATGTACTGCTGTAAACTTGCTGCAAATCTTCTAAAGCAGCGGTTAATTTCAAGGCGCCCAAAGCATCGGCTGCGGCTGCTTGCACGTCGGGTTCGGGATCGTTTCGCAAGCTGTGAAGCAGTACCTCTAAAGCGTTCGGCAGATTTTGCTCGCCGAGGGTTGACATTTGGCTGACGGCTGCGTATCTAACGCGGACGTTTTTGTCGCCGATCGCAATTTGAATCAAATTATAGGCGATCGCTGGTTCTAGCTGCCGCAGTTGGTTGACAGCCCGCAACCTTTCGCCAAAATCCTCGGAATTTAGCAATTGTTCGACAGATTCAGGGGTAATACTCATGCGATTTTAAAATTGGTAATTGGTAATTGGTAATTGGTAATTGGTAATTGGTGATTGCCAAAAGCTTAGAGATTGAAGGAGCGATCGGCTCATTTTCTGATACAATCCTTCAACTGCAACAATTAATTAAGACTCGGCTGCCATCCATCGGATAATATCTCCCCTAGTGAGGATGCCGATTACTTTGCCAGCACTATCGACTACCGGCAATCGGTGGATGCTGCGATCGTGCATTAGTTTGGCTGCTGCTTGGACAGATTTGTCTGGTTCGATGGTAACGGGCTCTTGACTCATCGCTTCTCCTACTGTTTGCCCTAAAGCCTTGTGGAGTTCTCGCTCGTAACGCGAGGGATTTTCTAGATAAATCACGCTGTCGAGTACCATGATGTAAGCGGGCGGAGTAACGCCGGTTTCCCGCCACATCAAGTCGGTTTCGGAGATGACTCCTACCAATAAACCATTCTCATCTACAACGGGAAGGCCGCTAATACGTCGATCGGCTAAAATTTTAATCGCTTCGTTTAAGGGCGTTTCGGGGCGCGCCAAAATCGGATCGCGACTCATCACATCGGCTACTGTTTTGGGCATGATTGGCGGTTGATTTAGTTGTTGCTCTACATCCGATCATATAGGGAAAGCGTGACACAGACTGAAGAAAAGCAGCCGGGGAGAAGGGATTCGTGACAAGCTAGAAGGACTCAAATAGTTTGAATGCCAGAATTTATCAAGGTTTTTGCGATCGCACTCACGAATTCTGCCGTTTGTCAGTCAAGCGCGCGGGCGATCGACCTCACAACATTGTTAAGATAAATTAAACAGCCGATAAATTCTTAGCGATGCCAGAATCTACCGCCGCAGAAGCAGATACCCAACCAGAAACGCGCTGTGTATTAGTTTGCCAGTATCAATCTTGCCTGAGACATGGTTCAGCAGCAGTGCTAGCTGCCTTTGAAGCCCAACCAGTCCCAGGAGTAAAAGTTGAAGCTTCTAGCTGTCAGGGACAGTGCAACACGGGCCCGACTGTGCGAGTCACCCCAGACCAAATTTGGTATTGTCGAGTTAAACCGAGTGATGTAGAGTCGATCGTGGAACAGCACCTCAAAGGCGGAAAACCTGTAGAGGCGCTGTTCAATCCGAGAATTCATATGCGTTATTATTATTAGTCTTGACTCGGTGATTTTTATCAGATATGTTTGCATCTAATTTGGACTTTTCTCTTAAGTCTTTGATTGGTGGTTAACCGCAGATTTAAATCTCAATGCAAGCGAATATATCCGTAGGGGCGAAGCATGACCGCAGTCAATATGAGATGATAACTAATAACTTATATGCGGTCATGCTTCGCCCTCTTCCCAAGTGAGATGTACCCTATTTTTTAGAGAGAAATACGATTTTGATAAAAAGTATTTTGAATGGCGATCGCACCTCTTGCAAAAATACCTGGAACGGGCAAGATGCCCGTTCCACAAGAAAAGATTTTTTTGGTGGGACGGGCTTCTTGCCCGTCCGAAAATTTGATTTAAAGGACTTTTCTAAGAAGTCTATTGTGATGGAAGTGATGCTTTGAGAATTAAAGGAATTGCGGTTAGTTTGTTAGTCCTAATTTTGGGGCGCACGTCGGCGGTAGTCGCTCAAACGCCTGCGGTTGCTGGGGATATTTGTCCTGGGGAATTGGGGGCGAAGGTAGATGCGATCGCCAATCGTGCTGAATTTAGCCGATCGCGCTGGGGCATTTTGATTCAACCGCTATCATCTGCGGCGACTCTCTACAGCCGTGACGCCACCAAATATTTTATTCCAGCATCCAATGTCAAGCTGCTAACCACAGCGGCTGCTTTGCAGAAACTCGGTGCCGATTTTCGGATTAAGACATCGGTTTACAGCGGCGCAAATGGGAGTTTGTATGTTGCCGGTAGGGGCGATCCGAGCATTGTGGAGGCTCAGTTGAAGGACTTGGCGCAGCAGTTGAAACGCCGCGGAGTCGATCGCATAAATGAGTTGATTGGCGATGACAGCTATTTTCAAGGCAGTGCAGTCAATCCGAATTGGGAATGGGAAGACGCCCAAGCTGGCTATGGCGCGCCGGTTAACAGTTTAATTTTCAATCAAAACGCGATCGAGCTTGTTTTGTCCCCACAGGCGATCGGGCAACCTCTGAAAGTCACTTTTGCCGAACCAAAGTTAGCCAATCAGTGGCAAATTCTGAACAATTCAGTCACAGTCTCTCAAAACGAATCGGAGTTTATTGAAGTTGGCAGGGAGTTCGATCGGCCTGTCATTCGAGTTGGCGGGCAGTTGAAAGTTGGTGCGGAATCTGAATCAGCTTATGTCGCAGTTGTCAATCCCGCTAATAATTTTTTACAGCATTTTCAGCAAGTTTTAGTAGCTGAGGGAATCCCTGTCAAACAAGCTTTGGTTGCCCCTGTTCCTCGCAATTTAAATCAGGAATTAGCGTTTGTTGAATCGCCACCGCTGGCCGAATTGGTGAAAGAAACTAATCGGGAAAGTAACAATCTTTATGCAGAAGTTTTATTGAGATTGTTGGGAAAAGTCACAGGCTCCATGCCTGTTTCACAAGCAGTCACAGGCAAGATGCCTGTGCCACAAGAGGATACAGGTGAAATTGGTTTGAAGGAGTTAAAAATAGCTTTAACTCAATTAGGTGTAAATCCAAACAGCTACATATTAGCCGACGGTTCCGGACTTTCCCGCCACAATTTAATTAGTCCAGAAGCCTTGGTGCAAACTTTGAGATTGATGGCGAATTCACCTACTGGATCTATCTACCGCGCATCACTGCCCGTGGCTGGCGATAGCGGTACTTTGAAAAATCGCATAAACTCTACACCAAACCGCGTAATTTTGCAAGCAAAAACTGGAACTTTGAGCGGAGTTTCGGCGCTGTCGGGATATATCGAAGTTCCCAATTACGAGCCGCTGGTGTTTAGTATTATCATCAATCAATCCGATCTGTCTGCTTCAAAAATGCGATCGGCAACGGACGAAATTGTGCTATTATTAAACCGCCTGCGCCGCTGTTAAAACCACAGATTTAAGGTGAGAAAGTTTATCTAAGTAGTTACACCTAAAAAACAAGACGTTAAACAGTTGACAGTTGACAGTTGACAGTTGAGTGCGAAGTGATAAGAACATAGATTTAAACTCCGTTCTTATCACAATCTGCCGACCTGAGTAAGGGCTTCAAACCCTTGCTATTCGGCGAAAAACTCTACAAGTTTTAAGTTTAATGAGATTGCAGCGGCGGGGATCGAAAAGCAGCTAGAATAAAAACAGAAGAATTAAAACCATTGGGCTGTTTGAACCTGCTATCAGTCGGCGAGTTCTGTACAGCCCGAAAATAAGTCTAACTTTCCAACTATGAAGTCTTTAGATTCCGAACAGCAACACATCTTTGTCGAAACCAACAACATCCGCTTGCACTGCGTTTCCCAAGGAGAAGGCGAGCTCGTGATCCTCCTGCACGGGTTTCCTGAGTTTTGGTACTCTTGGCGCCATCAAATTCCTGCCTTAGCGCGTCATTTCAAGGTTGTGGTGCCGGATTTGCGGGGCTACAACGATTCGGACAAGCCGGAAAGCGGTTATGATTTGGATACGCTGAGTGCTGATATTCGCGGTTTGATCGATCGGCTGGGCTATACAAAAGCGCACATTGTCGGTCACGATTGCGGTGGTGCGATCGCGTGGCATTTAGCTCAAAAATTCCCCGAAAAACTCAACCGCTTGGCAATTTTAAACGCTCCGCACCCGCAGCGATTCGTGCAGGAAATGGCAAGCAATTTAGACCAACTCCGCCGCAGTTGGCACATTTTGGCATTTCAAGTTCCCGGTATCCCCGAATGGTTAATCCGGCAAAATTTGAAAGATTTTGTGCAAAATATCTTGCAAGGACAAGCTGTTCGCAAAGGAGCTTTTAGCGCTGAGGAAACTCAGATTTATCAAACCGCTTTAGAAAAGCCAGGAGTGTTAGCGGCGGCGATGAATTATTACCAGCAGATGTTTCACCCGCAGCGTCTTTGGCATTGGGGGCAGAAGTTAGATCCTGTGACAGTGCCTACTTTGGTGCTTTGGGGAGAAGAAGATGCGTTTTTGAGCCACACACTTGTAGAAGGTTTGGATCGGTTAATTAGCGCTCCGTTTAAGTTAAAATTAATCCCTAATTGTGGTCACTGGATTCAGCAGGAAGCGCCGCAAACGGTGAATCGAGAATTGCTGAATTTTTTGAGAAATTCTTCTCGTTCTTTGGCTTTGGCATAAAAGGTTTTAAATATTGCAAATAAAAACCCGGTTTCACACGGAAACTGGGTTTTTATTTTTCTCCGAGTATGTCGATTTTAGATTTTAGATTTTAGAGGCGACCCCACGGATAAATTCGGGGGAAGAGAGGATTTTCGATTTTCGATTTGGGATTGATTCCACGGATAAATCATGTGGCGGGTACCATCAAGAAATTCGCTTGTCAGTAGAGAATTTCTGAGTTACCAGAGAATTAAATCAGGCTGACGCACCCTACTATAGCCTTTCTCAAAGAGATGAGGTATGATTGACCAGAAAGAATTGGTTGAAAGCCCCAAGTCTTTGAGGGAGAAATTAAAATCAGACTATTCATTACTCCAATCCTCGGACTTAAGGGTAAAGGTCGCTCTCAAACTGTCAACTGTCAACTGTCAACTGTCAACTGTTGACAGCTTCTATAACCATTAAACTAAGAGGGCTGAAGCCCAACTACGTACCGCATCTTTCTGAGAACCGCTATATCTAACTTATTCCGCCTCAAAAACAGGTATAAATGCCCGACACGAGGGTCAAAATCGATTCCCAAATTTTAGACCATAGTTCAAGTTCCCTGATTCATCAAGGTGAGTCAACGTAAAATCTAAAATCTAAAATCGACTCATGAGTCCCAGAGCATATTTTCTTGCATCAACAGTGCAATCATCGCAGTTCTAGAACAAACACCGAGTTTGATAAAAATCCGCCTTACGTAAGTAGCAACCGTCCAGTGACTGATATTTAAATTTTTGGCAATACATTTGTTGGGCAGACCTTGCGCTACTAATTGGGCGATCGCTCTTTCTCGCGGGCTCAGGCTGATTACCGGTTTGTAAATTGTGCTTTGCATAGTTTTGCAGTGCAGTGACGAGTTAAAAAATTAATCAATTAATGGTAGAATCCCCAGTTTCTCTCGGACTTCAGATAAGGGAGTTTCCCAATCAGATGCAACGTCCCAGTCAATTAGCCGCTCGGCTAATTTTCCATGTTTTAAACCTTTGATAATTTGTCCGATCGGGCATTTGCCACTTAGCAATCCAACTAACACTAAAATCGCACAGGAAGGGCGAAATACTTGAGCGCGAGTAAACGCTTGAAGTACAAATTCATCTTCGGCAGAAGGTGAAAGACCCGTCAGAACCGGTTAAACGTCGTGGTTTCGTTGAATCCAGTCTCCAGATGCGATCGGCTCAAACCCTTGTTCGTCTAGAAATCGCGCCACTGAGCACCCTAATGTTCCTGCTGGCAGTTGACGCAATTTTTCCAAGTCTATTTCAAAATGTCGATCGCTCTCAATTTGAGGATTAATTGTTTGAGCCATCTTTAATATAACTCCTAATTGACCGTCAGTCATGATTGATTCTCCTGGGATAAGAATTTAAGTTCCTGAAAAATGAAATTCATGTTTGTCCAGTTCATTTTTGCGATGAATCAAGACAACTTTTTTTTACAGTTCAGCTCAGAAATCCTACATTCTGTAACAGCAATTAACTTTCAGGAGCTTTTACATTTCTTTACAAACAGCCTCAGAGGTGAAATCTGTCAGTTGTCAAAATCTGGCTAGTGTTAGTTACCGCAGCTTGACCCAGAGGGAAGTAACCGTAAACTCCACAGTATTTAGCGGTGATTGGAACTCCTTTACTTACGTATATGAATCTATTCTGCTCCTAAGTATTTGCACCTGCAATGAGTCAGAAGCTGAAGCGTGTAAACGCAGTGATGCGAGTGCTACCAAGTGAATCAAGGTGAAGAGACCAGAAGCAGGGTGAAGTAAACATTTGACAGCTTGCCCTGTAGCAATATTATTCGTAGGGTGTGTCGCCATTAAAAATTTGTGAATTAAAATCGACTTTTCGAGTAGCGACGCACCTCAATAGCTCTCGGTGAGGGAAATTTCCTCGGGCGATGGCTACGTCCCGGCTTGCGCCTACGCACTCGAAGCGAGCTAGTATTGATGCAAAAATGAGATGCACCCATTTAATTTGAGAGCATCTCATTTTTGTAACAAGCATTTTTGATTTTAGTGGTGTCCGCGAAGAGCATATTATACAATACGCTCTTCGCGGACAGAACTAATGACCGATCGCGACAAAATTTAAATTTCTTCCATGTCTCCTACATCTTGAATGTCATCATTATCAACAACCTCATCATCATCAGCATCGACATCATCAGCATCGACATCCACAGGAGCGACAGAATTAGCAGAAACCACTGCCCCAGTATCAAGTTTTTCCCGTACTAGCCGCTCGATCTCATTTTTGAAATCGATATTTTTCTCCATGTGTTGAATCACTTTGTCTCGTCCTTGAGCGATGTTCTCGCCGTTGTAACTATACCAAGAACCTTTTTTCAGGATTACTCCCATCTCGTCTGCCAAGTCAGTCAGACAGCCTAAGGTAGAAATGCCTTTACCAAATACAATGTCAAATTCGGCAATGCGGAAAGGCGGAGCAACTTTATTTTTAGCAACTTTAACTTTTGTGCGGTTGCCGTATTCTTCGGTACCTTTTTTCAAGCTTTGAATGCGGCGAATGTCGAGCCGCACGCTGGCGTAAAATTTGAGGGCGTTACCGCCGGTTGTGGTTTCGGGGTTGCCGTAAGTTATGCCGATTTTCTGCCGCAATTGGTTGAGGAAAATCACGGTACAGCCGGATTTACCGATGTTGCCGGTGATTTTCCGCAGTGCTTGGCTCATCAAGCGGGCTTGCAAACCCATGTGGGAGTCGCCCATGTCGCCTTCGATTTCGGCGCGGGGGACGAGGGCGGCTACGGAGTCAATGACTACGATATCGACGGCGACGGATCGCACGAGTTGATCGACAATTTCTAGGGCCATTTCGCCGGTATCCGGCTGGGAAACTAAGAGATTTTCAATATCGACGCCTAATGCTGAGGCGTAGGTGGGATCGAGGGCGTGCTCGGCATCTACGAAGGCTGCGATGCCGCCGGTTTTTTGGACTTCGGCGATCGCGTGGAGCGCTAGAGTAGTTTTACCGGAACTTTCGGGGCCGTAAATTTCAATTACTCGGCCTTTTGGCAAACCGCCGCCCAAAGCAATGTCCAGTGTCAGAGCTCCGGTGGGGATGGTTTCTACCCTCATGCGAGTGGAGTCTCCCAATCGGACGATCGCTCCTTTGCCAAAGCTGCGCTCGATTTGGGACAGTACGGAAGTTAGGGCTTTTTGCTTTTCTGTGTTTTCAGTAGTTTTTGTAGAAGCTTCTTTTTTTGCCATTTTCGGTACGCGGGTAGACCCCTTGCGGAGCTTGTTGATTAACTGTACAACACGTATGTTAGCAGTTATTTTTGGGGTCTGGAGGTTCTGGGGGGATTTGGTTTAGAATTCTTGATTTTGCGGTGGTTGGGCCCGATCGCGCCCTCACCAGAAAGAATTGGTTGAAAGCCCGCCCGCCTTCGAGAGAGAAATTAAAATCAGACTATTCATTACTCCAATCCTCGGATTTAAGGGTAGAGGTCGCTCTCCTTCGGTCAACTGTCAACTGTCAACTATCAACTGTCAACTGTTGAAGGTGGCTCTTGCTTGGAAGGTAGAAGGCTTTCGGCAGAAGGTAGAATAATGGTCGGTTGGGATCTGTACAGGTATCGATCGATCTTTTACAGGGCCCAAACGGGGGTGGAGAGAAACCGGGTTTTTCCACAGCAATACACAGGTTGCAGCAGGCGAACCCGGTAAAAAACCCGGTTTCTGAGCGTAGTGGTGCGATCGTCCCCGGAGTCGATCGGTACGCATCTGGGACGATCGCTACAATTAGGACAAGCATGGCATCTACAACACATCAAGACACATCTGTTAATCCCAAAAATCCTCAAAATTCGCGGTTGCTGATCTGGTTATTGGCGATCGGCATTTTACTAGGTATCGGATTTCGGTTCTTCGAGATCGATCGCAAACTTTACTGGCACGACGAAGCTTACACATCAATCCGCGCCGCTGGTTTCACCAGGCAAGAAATCGACGACGAACTATTTCAAAACCGCATTATTCCCGCACCAGAATTGCAGAAATATCAGCGGATCAAACCGGGGAGTACAGCAGCAGACACAATACGTTCCTTAGCACTAGAAGACCCGCAGCATCCGCCTTTGTACTTTTTGATGGCTCGTTTGTGGATGCAGCAATTTGGCAGTTCTCTTGCAGCATCCCGCAGTTTGCCAGCAATATTGAGTTTGCTGTCGCTGCCTTTGATGTACGCTTTAGCCCAGGAACTTTTCGCTTCAAATTTGGCAGCCTTAGTAGCAACAACACTGTTGGCTTTATCTCCCTTTGACATCTTGTTTGCTCAGACAGCAAGGCAGTACAGTTTGCTGACTGCAACGGTGATTGGCAGCAGTTGGCTGCTGCTGAGAGCATTGCGGTTGCGGGGGTGGCAAAATTGGGCGTATTACTCGATCGCGATCGCGATCGGTTGCTACACTCACCCTTTCTTCACGTTAACACTTGTCGGACATGGAGTTTTTATAATTGCTTGCTGGCTGTTTGTCAAAAAAAGAAAATTGCGAGGTCACTTAACTAATTCGCAATTTTTCTTAGCAGTAACAGCAGCTTTAATCTTGTATCTGCCGTGGATTTACGTGCTGGCGACCAACCTGGAACGAGCCTCAGCAACGACAGATTGGACGCGAATATCTCCTGGTTGGCTGTACCTGGCAAAATTGTGGACGCTCAGCTTTACAGCCTTATTTTTTGACTTCGACTTCGGCTTTGACAATATCTGGACTTATCTGCTAAGATTGCCATTTTTGCTGTTAATTGCAGCAGCCGTTTACAACATCTGCCGCCGCACAAATATTTCAACTTTGATGTTTATTATAACATCAATTTTCGTCCCGTTTTTGATGCTAGTTTTACCGGATATAATTCTAGGTGGCAAACGCTCCGCCGTCAGTCGGTATCTGATTTCCTGCTTTCCGGGGGTGCAGCTAGCAGTTGCTTGCTTGCTGGCCAATAATGTGAAAACTCAGCAGCGGTTTTGGCAAGTCGTTTTAGCCGGGGTATTTACAGCAAGCATAGCATCCTGTACAGTCAGCGGTGTTGCTGATACTTGGTGGAGCAAAGACTTGAGCTATTTTAATGCTGAAGTTGCGAGAAATATTAACAAAGAGGCGATGGCTAATCGCTCGATTAAAGATACAATTGTAATTAGCGATCGCGGTAATGACTTTACTAACATGGGAGATTTGCTCTCCCTAAGTTATTTGCTCGACAAAGATGTACGACTTATGCTGTTGAGTCAGTCGCCCGATATCGAGATGCTGAACAAATATTCGGCTCCTCTGGTGTTCCGCCCTTCGGAAAAATTGCGATCGGCACTCAAGCAAAATCAACGCCGCCTAGAGCCGATATTGGCATACGCCAAACTTTTTCGAGTGCGGCGAACTTCTTAGTTCCCGGTAGGGTGCGCTGAAAAAAACTGTTTGATTTGCCTCAAATATTTGAACTGACGCACCTTAAGTCACTATTTGAGAATTTTGTCAATTTAAATAAAGGTACGTAGTTGCGCTTCAGCGCCATCTTGGTACGTAGTTGCGCTTCAGCGCTCAAAGGTACGTAGTTGCGCTTCAGCGCTCAAAGGTACGTAGTTGCGCTTCAGCGCTCTTTATATATGTAAGCGCCCAAGCGCAACAACGTAGCTAAAAATTAACCCCTATAAGAGTGCCAGTTGAGTTGTCTCAACTATTTGGGCTGACGCACCCTACATCATTAGCAATAATTATTTGAATAATTAGGAGAAAACGCCATGCAAGAGTCTAACAATTCATCTTCCGAATACTCGCAAAAATTTCGCAATCTTCAGACAGAATTACGCGAACGTTGGCGAGAGATAGAAGAATTTGACAGCGGAGATTGTGATATTATCGTCATTCCTTCTCTCAGCTTAGATCAGCAAGAAATTCTGAAAGTTGAGGGTGCTTACCACTACGAAGAGCGGCATTTATTTTCATTGATTCGCCTGCGAAATCCTCGCACGCGCTTAATTTACATCACCTCGGAGCCGCTGCACCCCATGATTATAGATTATTACCTGCAATTGCTCCCAGGTATTCCATTTTCTCACGCGCGCGATCGCCTTTTGCTGTTCTCGGCTTACGATGCATCGGCGAAATCCCTCACCCAGAAAATTTTAGAACGTCCTCGCTTGATGGAGCGAATTCGCCAAGCAGTACGCCCGACAAAATCTTATATGGTTTGTTACAACTCGACGCCCTTAGAGCGCGAGTTATCTGTTAAATTGGGAATTCCTTTGTGGGCTAGCGATCCGGATTTGCTTTATTGGGGAACAAAAAGCGGCAGCAGGCAAATTTTTCAAGAAGCTGGCGTACCTTATCCTGACGGTTCCGAGTTGGTTTGGAATGCAGAAGATTTGGCCCAAGCTGCGGCTGCGTTGTGGGAAAGACAGCCGGATTTGCAGCGGATGGTAATTAAGTTAAATGAAGGTTTTTCGGGGGAAGGAAATGCAATTTTAGATTTGAAGCCGATCGCAGGTAAAGCACCTCAAGAAAGAGTTAAAGCAATTGGCGATTGCTTCCACAATTTGCGCTTTCAATCAACAGGCGAAACCTGGAAAAATTTCAGCAGCCGCATTCCCGAATTAGGGGCAATTGCGGAAGCATTTATCGAAGGAGAAGAAAAGCGATCGCCCAGCGTTCAAGGTCGAATTGTCCCCAGTGGCGAAGTTGAAATTCTGTCAACCCACGACCAGATTTTAGGCGGCCCAGACGGTCAAATTTTCTTGGGTTGCCGATTTCCGGCGGATGAATCCTATCGGCTGGCGTTGCAAGAATTGGGATGGAAAGTGGGAAAAAATTTAGCAGCAAAAGGTGCTTTGGAGCGATTTGGAGTGGATTATGTTGCTGTCAAGCAATCGGACGGGAAATGGGATATTCAAGCAATAGAAATTAACTTGCGTAAAGGAGGTACAACTCATCCGTTTATGGCTTTGAAGCTGTTAACAAACGGTCGGTACGAGCGAACTACGGGATTATTTTACAGCCAGCAGGGGCGTCCGAAATATTATGTGGCTTCGGATAATTTGAAAAAGGAGCGGTATCGGGGATTGTTGCCGAATGATTTGATGGATATTATTGCTGACAATCAACTGCATTTTGACACTGGTACTGAGACGGGGAGCGTGTTTCATTTAATGGGTTGTTTGTCGGAGTTTGGCAAATTGGGATTGACGAGTATTGGCAATTCGCCACAAGAAGCTGAGGATATGTATAACAAGGTTGTGAAAGTTCTCGATCGCGAAACGTCATTCAGTTGACAGTTGACAGTTGACAATTGACAGTTGACAGTTGACGGTTTGAACAATACTGATGCAACGGGAATTGATATCACCGATCAACCCACAAACCCGGCGGTTGAAACCGCGTCTATACCAACAAAACCCGCCTCCGCGGGTTGAAGAGTCGTAGCGTAGCGGGGCGTAAGCCATCGCACATTGCTCTGAAATTCCATATTTCTTAGTCCGCGGAGGCGGACATTGTTTGTATAGACGCGGTTTCCAACCGCCGAGGATTTGAATCGTTTGTATAGACGCGGTTTCCAACCGCCGAGGATTTGAATCGTTTGTATAGACGCGGTTTCCAACCGCCGAGGATTTGAATGGTAGCTATTTTTTAGCGGGATAAATCGGTGTGGGGTCGATCGAGCCTGTGCGGTTGAGAGGCCAAAAACGGACGATCGCCCTACCGATGATATTTTGTCTGGGTACAAAGCCCCAATAATGGCTGTCACAGCTTGCGTTGCGGTTGTCCCCGAGTACCAAGTAAGAATTTTGAGATACAACTACAGGCCCGTAGGGATACTGCGGAATTTCTTCAATATATTTTTCCTGTAGCGGCTGCTTGTTGATATAAACTTTTCCATCTTTGACTTCCACAGTATCGCCCGGAAGTCCGATCACTCGCTTGATGTAGGCATCTTTGATCGGCGGCGGCTGTCCCGTGCACAAACTCGCCGGATCGGGAGGCATAAACACGATAATATCTCCTCGCTGCGGGTCTTGAAGTCGATAGCTCACCTTGTCTATAATTAATCGATCGTTAATTTGCAAGGTTGGGAGCATTGAGCCGGTGGGAATGTAGCGAGCTTCAGCAACCAGGGTGCGGATACCAAAGGCTAAGAATGCTGCTAAGCCGATCGTCTTAATTCCTTCTATCCAAGGATTTTCGGTATCTTGCGGGGGTTTTTGGTCGGCTGACTTGTCTAGACGAGTCATAAGTATTTAAGTCACTGGGCTGGATACAAATTATAAACTTATTTCGGGGTTTTTTGAGGAAATCTGCAAAATCTGCGCCCCAGACGTGAGTTTTTGTACTATCTGGTTGAGTAAAGTGCGCCGAGGTCGATCGTAAAAATTACAATTTTCCTGAAAGCTAGTTATATTTATTAGTATTTTTCTAACTCTTTTGAGGATAAAATTTGTCTGGGCTTCTACGTACATTACCTATTTAATTATAGCTTATGCAGACGACATCAAGTTTGTTAATCCGTCGCGCTCGCGTTCTTTTACCAGACGGTGAGTTTTTGGTAGGGGACGTGCAAATTAGCGATGGCAAAATTGTTCGGGTTGCTCCGGAGATTGCCATGTCCGGCGATCGCGAAATAAATGCGATCGGCTTAACTCTCTTACCCGGAGTAATTGACCCGCAGGTACACTTCCGCGAACCGGGTTTGGAACACAAGGAAGATTTGTTTACGGCTAGCTGTGCCTGCGCTAAGGGCGGCGTGACATCGTTTTTGGAAATGCCGAATACCCGCCCCCTAACCACAACCCAAGCGGCCTTAGATGACAAGCTAAGGCGCGCTGCTGACAAGTGTTTGGTCAATTACGGCTTTTTTATTGGGGCGACGCCGGAGAATTTACCGGATTTGTTGGATGCGAATCCGACTCCGGGGATTAAGGTGTTTATGGGTTCGATGCACGGACAGTTGTTGATGGATGGAGAGGAAAATTTAGAGCGAGTTTTCGCAAAGGGCGATCGATTAATTGCAGTACACGCCGAAGATCAAACTAGAATTAATCAGCGTCGTCAGGAATTTGCCGGCAGTACCGATTTAGCTGTGCACTCCCAAATTCAAGACAATCAAGCAGCCTTGTTAGCAACTCAGCTAGCCGTAAAACTCTCTAAAAAATATCAACGCCGACTGCATATTCTGCATCTTTCAACTGGCGACGAAGCTGAGTTTTTGCGACAAGAAAAACCAAGTTGGGTAACGGCGGAAGTAACGCCGCAGCATTTGTTGTTAAATACCAGCGCCTATGAGAAGATTGGTAGTTTAGCCCAGATGAATCCGCCGTTGCGGGACACCCGCGATAACGAAATACTTTGGCAAGCTTTACTCGACGGCGTAATTGATTTTATCGCCACCGATCACGCGCCGCACACCTTAGAAGAAAAAGCTCAAGAATATCCAAATAGCCCATCGGGAATGCCCGGAGTTGAAACTTCTTTGCCTTTGATGTTGACGCAAGCAGTCGAGGGAAGGTGTACAGTTGCACAAGTTGCTAATTGGATGTCGGGGGCGGTTGCTAAGGCTTATAAGATTCCGAACAAAGGGGCAATCGCTCCGGGTTTTGACGCCGATTTAGTCTTAGTTGATTTGGACAACTACCGCCCGGTGATCGGAGCAGAAATGGCGAGCAAGTGCGGCTGGAGTTCCTTTGAGGGTTGGAATTTAACTGGATGGCCCGTGGTGACAGTTGTGGGAGGAAAAGTTGTTTTTGAGAACGGTAAATTAGATACAAATGTCAGGGGTAAAGCCTTGACATTTGACGTTGAGTAGTCAATTTATATAAACAAAGGTATGTAGTTGCGCTTCAGCGCTGAAGCGCAACTACATACCTAAAACATTACAGCAAAAGTTGTGCTAAAATTATCAGAGTATATTCCCTTACGATCGAGGCGATATTACCTATGCTCCAAGAACTAGAAACACAACTTCTTGCCTTAACTCCGACCGAGAAATCTGAAGCAATACGGCTGTTAACCCAAAGTTTAAGCAATAGCTGGCCGGGAATTACCAAGACTCCCGAAGTGTGCGGCGGCGATGCTTGTATTGCCAAAACTCGCATTCCAGTGTGGCTGCTTGTTGGTTTTCGCAATGAAGGTTCAAGCGATTCCGAACTTCTCCAATTTTATCCCCATCTAAGTGCTGCTGATTTGGTCAATGTTTGGACTTATGCTGATTCACATATAGAGGAAATTGAACAAGCAATCAGCAAAAATGAGGAAGCATAACTTATGGCATTATTATATGCAGACGAACAATTTCCTTTGCCAGTTGTGGAATTGCTGCGGGCTTTTGGTCACAATGTGCTTACAGTTCAGGAAGCAGGAAAAGCAAATCTGGGCATTCCCGATCCTGAAGTGCTAGAATTTGCTGTGAGTAACGATCGCGCTATTTTGACATTAAATCGGTTTGATTTTATCGGACTGCACAACCGAAAGCCAGACCATGCAGGTATTATTGTCTGCACTAAAAATCGGAATGTAGAAAGATTGGCAACACGCATTAATGATGCTATTGCTGGTGAGGAAACTTTGAGGGGCAAATTGATTCGAGTCAACCGCCCGCCGCAGTAAGTACGCGCTGTAGCTATCCCGAGCGTGAATCGCACTTTCTCAATTTTCCCACGCCCAATCCAATAACTCGCCAGTTCCCATCACTTCAATTTGGCGCCCGTTATCTCGATAACTCAAAGAAATTTGCAAATATTTTTCGGGTTTGTACTGCAATCTTTCGGCCCATTCGATCGCCACAATTCCCAAATCCCTTTCTAATCCGTCCCAATAACTCTCTAAGTGCAAAGCCTCCGCTTCTTCGGGTTCGAGTCGATACAAGTCTAGATGATACAGCGGAATCCGCCCTGCAAAATACTCGTTAATCAGGGTGAAAGTAGGACTTTCCACAGATTCGGAGATTCCCAAACCTTCGGCGATACCTTGAACCAAGGTGGTTTTGCCGGCGCCTAAGTCTCCTTGTAACAAGATTACAGTGCCTGGGGGAAGCGATCGACCTAACGCAATACCAAACTGGCGCGTAGCCTCAAAATCTGGCAGCAAAGTTTTCATTTTAGTCATTAGTCAGTAGTCATTAGTCAGTAGTCAGTAGCCAGTAGTCATTAGTCAACAGTTAGGGAGCATCTCAGTTTTTCATTTATAGTGCGAGCTTAAGAGCTCGCGTATTGTACAATACGCGAGCTCTTAAGCTCGCACTCAAATAAAAAAATCCTTTTTACAAACATGAGATGCTCCCCAACAGTCAACAGTTAACAGTCAACAGTCAGCAGCTTAAATATTCTGGGCGCGGCTGTACCAACGCAGCAACATCCCCGCCAATCTTTGGGAATTGTGGCGAATTAAACCGGTATTTTTATCTTCATCCATGACATTGGCGATGACAATTCGCCGCCCCAGTTGCGTTATGGCTTCTCTATCGAGCACAACCGGATAGGAATTCTCCTGAGAATAGCGGATCAAAGATTTTGCAGATGGGACTTTTCCTTGAACTACTACAGCATCGAACAGGGGGCGGCCGCAAGCCCGATCGATCGCCCGAATGTGATCTGCAACGCTGTATCCGTCTGTTTCTCCCGGCTGAGTCATAATATTGCACACATAAATGCGCGGAACTTCACTATTGGCGATCGCATCAGCAATTTCCTTCACCAACAAATTCGGAATCACACTCGTATAAAGACTCCCCGGCCCAATAATAATAAAATCCGCTTCCCGCAGCGCTTCGACGGCCCTGGGCAAAGCCGGAGGATTAGCCGGATTGCAGCCAATTTTGACGATTTTTCCGTTAGCTTTGGTGATGCTGGACTCCCCCTCAATTCTTCGGCCATCAGACAGTTCTGCCCACAAAGAAACGTCGCTCAGAGTAGCCGGCAGCACCTCCCCCCTCACAGCTAAAACTTTAGAACTGGCGGCGATCGCCTGTTCCAAATCTCCAGCAATATCGCTCATCGCCGTCAAAAACAAATTCCCAAAACTGTGACCAACCAAACCGTCACCGGCTTGAAAGCGATATTGAAATAACTCAGTTAATAACTTTTCCTCATCGGCCAAAGCGGCCAAACAATTGCGAATATCTCCAGGCGGCAATACTCCAATTTCCCGCCGCAGCCGCCCGGAAGACCCGCCGTCATCCGCCACGGTGACGATCGCAGTAATTTTGGCACTGTAATCTTTCAATCCCCTAAGCAAATGAGAAAGGCCTGTACCCCCTCCAATGGCGACAATTTTAGGGCCGCGGTGCAAGCGGCGGTGGTTGAGGAGTCGATCGACCAATTCTTCATTGCCTTCGGGCATCAGCACTTGGGTAATCGAGTTCAAACTGCGAGTTTGGCCCCACAGAATTAACAAAATCCCGCCCGCAATCACGATCGGGCCCGACACGTAATTGGGAATAACTTCCGCAATCCAAGTCAAAAAATTTCTCAACAATTGCAACAGCAAAAAGATCGGAGTCATCCCAGTCCAAATCGCTAAACCCAAAGTGGCAAGTACCACACCGCTAGCACTGATCAGCAGCCACCGTTTCACCAACAGTCCGGGGGCCAACCACTTAAACCACTGGTGAACTCGCCCGTTCCGCAAAGAAGAAGGGTAAGGATTTCTGGATTGGACAAAAACCTGCTTAGCTTTGGCAAAGACTCGCAGGGCTTTAGGAAATGAACTAATTGACATGGTTAATTAGTCTTAATGGTATTGGAATAGCTCAAGCTGACAAATTTACAATACAAGAGAGTTTTGATTCTGGCAGTCAATTTAAGTCATTAGTCATTAATCATTAGTCATTAGTCATTAGCTAGACTGATGACTGATGACTGACAACATAATAATCGATCGCATCTTATGGCTGAGCCGCTAATCGAACTCAAGGGGGTAAGTAAGTCCTTCGGGGATAACCCGATCCTCGATCGAGTGGATCTGAGGATATATCGGGGAGAGGCCCTGGCAATTATTGGCCCTTCCGGGACGGGGAAATCTACGATTTTGCGGATAATTGCGGGTTTGTTGGCCCCGGATGCGGGCGAGGTTTTCGTTCAGGGACAGCGACGGATGGGATGGGTGGACGACGTGGCAGATCCGATCGGGATTGGGATGGTGTTTCAGCAAGCTGCTTTGTTTGATTCGCTTACGGTAGAGGAGAATGTCGGTTTTTTACTGTACCAGCATTCTAAGCTGCCGCGCCGCCGGATTCGGGAATTGGTGGAGGAGAAGTTAGAGATGGTGGGTTTGCGGGGAATTGGCGAACGCTATCCAGCGCAGTTGTCTGGGGGAATGCGGAAGCGGGTAAGTTTTGCCCGCGCCATCATGGCAAATCCCGATAATGCGAGGGACAATCCGGAGGTTTTGCTGTATGACGAACCGACGGCGGGTTTAGATCCGATCGCTTCGACGGTAATTGAAGATTTAATTCGGGATTTGCAGAGAGCTCAGGGAGTTTGTAGCACTTATGCGATCGTCACTCACCAAGACAGTACCATTCGCCGGACTGCCGATCGCATCGTGTTTCTCTATCAAGGCAAAGTGCAGTGGGAGGGAACTGTCAGCGACATTGCATCGACAGATAATTTGTTAATTAAACAATTTTTTAGTGGCAGCGTTACCGGCCCAATTCAAGTGATTGGATAGTCAATTGTCAGTGGGCAGTGGGCAGTTGGCAGTGGGCAGTTGGCAGTGGGCAGTTGGCAGTTGGCAGTGGGCAGTTGGCAGTTGGCAGTTGGCAGTTGGCAGTTGTTAGTTGACAGTGGGCAGTTGTTAGTTGTTAGTTGTTAGTTGACAGTGGGCAGTTGTTAGTTGACAGTGGGCGGTTGTTAGGAAAGCGGTTGGCAGTGGTTAATTGTTTGTATTATTGGGAGATGGGATATGTCACAAACAAATTTTCAAAAATTAGATGTTTATAAATTATCAGAAAAATTAGCTGATGAAATTTGGAATATTGTTATAAAATGGGACGCACTAGCTAAAGATACGGTCGGCAAGCAAATTATTCGAGCTGCTGATAGTATTGGTGCTAATATTGCTGAAGGAGATGGTCGAGGCAGCTATCAGGATCATCGGAGATTTATCAAGATTGCCAGAGGTTCTTTATATGAAACAAAGCACTGGTTGAGACGGGCTTATACTAGGCAACTACTAACAACTACACAAGTAGAAACACTCAAGCCAATTATTGACGAACTGTCACCCCGACTAAACGCCTATCTAAAATCTATAGGCAACACATCAGAAAAAAATTAACAACTGCCAACCATCAACTATCAACTATCAACTGCCAACTGCCAACTGCCAACTGCCAATTGCCAAAGGAGGCAATATGCGATCGCGAACTGTAAGAGAAGGTTCTGTCGGATTCTTGATTTTAGTAGGAATCGGTTTATTTGGCGGCTTAGTGCTCTGGTTGCAGGGCGTACAACTAGGCAACCGCAGCTACAAATTCGCCGTAGAATTTGCCAGCGCCCAGGGAATGCAAATAGGCACGCCCGTCAGGTATCGCGGCGTCGCCGTCGGTAAAATTACCGCCATCAAAGCCAGCGCCAACGGCGTAGAGGTGACAATGGAGATAGCCCCCGGTACTTTAGTCATGCCGCGCGATGTGGCGATCGAAGCAAATAAATCGGGTTTAATTGGCGAATCGTCGATCGACATTACCCCCAACTCAATTTTGCCCGAATCGTTACTTACCGCCAATCCCATTAGTACCGACTGTCCCCCTGAGATAATCTGCAAAAATTCCCGCTTAAAAGGTCAAGCTGGAGTCAGTCTAGACGAACTGATTCGATCCACAGTCCGCCTATCTAATTTATACACCGACCCCGCGCTGTTCAACAATATTAAATCAATTGCAGAGAATACAGCCAGTACAGCTAAAGGTGCAGCTAAACTCACTCAAGATTTATCAAGTTTAACTCAAACAGCAAAAGCAGAAATCAAAACTTTGAATAAATCTGTAACTGGAGATGTTGGTAAATTAAGTGAGTCAGTAAAAACCGAATTGGCAACTTTAAATCAATCCTTAAAAGGGGAAGCCAACAGTTTGACCCAATCTTTAAAGGAGGAAGTAAACAGTTTGAATCAATCTTTAAAAGGAGAAGCGAGCAGTTTGAATCAATCGCTCAAGGGGGAAATATCAGGAGTCGCCGCAGATGTTTCTAAAGTAGCAGTTACAGCGGACACTTCCACAAAAGCCGTATCGGCCGCTGCAATAAATTCTGCCAATTCAGTAACTCAAGCAGCAAATAAAATCACATTAACAGCTAACGAAGTCAATTCATTAGTAATAACCAACCGCGCCAGTTTAGTCTCAACCCTGAATAACATCAATCAAAGCAGTCAAGAATTGCGGGTAGCCGTCAGCAGTTTGAGTCCAACAATTAATCGAATCAACCAAGGACAATTGCTCAACAATTTAGAAATCCTCTCAGCCAATGCAGCCCAAGCTTCTGCTACTTTGCGAGACTTATCCAGCCAGCTAAACAATCCCGCAACTTTGCTATTATTGCAACAAACCCTAGATTCTGCACGAGCTACATTTCAGAACGTGCAGAAAATCACTTCCGACGTGGATGAACTGACGGGAGACCCGGCTTTCCGCAACAACATTCGCAGGTTATTTAACGGATTGGGAGGCTTGTTGGGCTCGACAGAACAACTGCGGCAGCAAGTTAAAGTTGCTCAAACATTAGCTCCTATTTCAGAGAAAGTAAATGCGAGTACAACGGCAGTAAATCAATCTGTTAAGCCGGGATTGCCCAGTTTTAACAAACAGCAAAAATTGCCTGTTATTCCTTCTCAAACTGCAAAATCAGCAGAACCAGTTGCTCCCGAAAATACTCCTTGAAATCTGGTATCATTGAATAACCGTCGGTAAGGTGCGTGGCGCGCCCTACAGTTAGGAAGGTACGCATTATAGAGGTTTCAGTTAGTAAGGTTGGCAGCGCGCACCCCGAGATTAAAGTTGTGCAAATCTTATTAAAAAAACTCTTTCAATCGAAACAAGGAAAAGCAATGACGCAAACATTATCAAAACCGCCCGCAACGCAAACCAAGTACAATATAACTTGGGAAAAATTGCCAGACGATTTTAAATTACCGGACGATCCAGTTGAAAACATCGACCAACCACTTTTAGCAGCCGCCCTGCGAGAAGCCTTGGAACTTGCAGGATTTATCATAGCTTCAATGCTAATAGCTTCCAACTTTGGACTGTGCGCCAAAGTCAATGACAAAACAGTAGTAAAAGCACCAGATTGGGTCTACGTTCCCTCGGTATTACCAGCAGAACTAGGAGAAGTCCGCCGCAGTTATACGCGCACTGCTGAGGGATAAGTTCCAGCAGTAGTGATGGAATTTTTATCGGATACTAAGGGCAGTGAATATTCGACAATATCAAAATATCCTTACGGCAAGTGGCGGTTTTACGAGCAAATTTTGCAAGTTCCAGTTTATGCAATCTTCGATCCTAAATCGGGAGAATTAGAAGTATACCTTTTGGTTTCAGGACAGTACACAAAGCAAGAACCAGATGCTAATAGTCGATTTTGGATAGAATCAATGGGTTTATTTCTGGGGGTTTGGTCAGGAAAAAAATCTCAGAGAACGGGTTATTGGTTGCGCTGGTGGGATGAGAATGGCAATTTGTTGCTGTGGGGTGCGGAACGGGTGGAACAGGAACAACAGCGGGCCGATGAGGAACGCCAGCGTGCCGATCGCCTAATGGCATACTTGATAAGTCAGGGTATAGATCCTGATGCCATTTGAAGGTCGATCGATTTGAGATTTTACATTAGGAATAAAGGAGCGCCATGACTGCAACAACATTAGAAGAAAAATTAGATCGGCCGTTACTATTTCCAGGGTTAAGCTGGGAACAATTCAAAACCTTAGAACCGATGCTGGATATTCCCGGAGTTCGGCTGTCATTTTTAGATGGGATACTGGAGATTCAGAGAATGCCTGGAAGAAAACACGAAATAGGGAAAGAACGAATTGGTGCTTTACTGGAAACATATTTGCTGAAAGCAGGAATCGATTTCACTCCAACGGGTTCGTTGACTTTAGAAAATGAATCGGAACGAGTGAAGTGTGAAGCAGACAAATCTTACGAATTGGGTGCTGATAGAGAACGTCCAGATTTAGCTATTGAAGTAGTCGTAACTAGCGGCGGAATTGATAAGCTAGAGGCTTACAAACGCCTGCAAATTTCCGAAGTCTGGTTTTGGGAAAACAGCCGACTGTCTCTGTATGCTCTGGGAGAGGAAGGATACGAACAGATTGCGAGTTCTCAATTGCTCCCAGAACTCGATATTGATTTACTTGTCAGGTGTGTTAATATGCCGAGTCATGTTGAGGCAGTTAAGGAATTCAAAAGGGCGATCGAACTCAATTATTAGTCAAAAATATTGAGCGTATGTGACATCATTGAAGAATTGGTAAGCTGTTGCGGCATTAAAATTTAATTTTTTGGGGCAAGCTAGGAGCATCGCCCCACTCGTTGTTTCCAGAAACATGATTGTTAAAATTGGATGCGCGCCAGCTTAACACCAGAAAAGTTTATAATATATCTACAACTCACAGCCAGCACGACCATGACAGCAGTCGTTCCCACCCTCAAAACTTCTGAAATCATATACCCTAGCGCTGATGGAGAACCAGTGGCAGAAACTTATGACCATCTCTACGCAATCTTAACCACTTTAGAAGTCTTAAAACAATACCTCGCAGACCGTCGAGCTACTGTTTTAGCAAACCAATTTTTATACTACGCTCAAGGTTTCCCAAAAGTCCGCTTAACACCTGATGTGATGGTAATTTTTGATGTAGAACCGGGTGGCAGAGATAATTACAAAATCTGGGAAGAAGGACAAGTGCCGAAAGTGATTTTTGAAATGACATCACCAAGCACGCAGTCGGAAGATAAAGTGATTAAAAAAGATTTGTATGAAAGATTAGAAGTTCAGGAATACTGGTTATTTGACCCAAAAGGTGAATGGATTCCTGAAAAATTGCGCGGATATCGACTGGGGGTAGAGGGTTATCAAATAATTACAGATAGTCGTTGCGAAGTATTGCAACTGCGTTTAGAAATAGAAGGAAAACTGATTGGGTTTTATCGGGAAGATAATGGAGAAAAATTATTAACTCCTGATGAATTGGCTTCAGCTTTAAAAGCGGAACGGCAACGGGCTGAGGCGGAACGGCAACACGCAGAAGTGGAGAGTCAACGTGCACAATCGGAAAGTCAGCGGGCTGCTGAACTCGAATCTTTGCTAGCGCGTTATCGAGAGCAGTTTGGAAAATTGCCGTAGAATAAATAGTATAGGGGCGGGGCATCGCCCCTACAAAAATAGTTAGAGTCAACTAAAATTAAATATAATTAGAATAAAGGAGCAATCGACATGATTCAAGCTTTAACAAAATTAGTAACATTTGACGAATTCATTGCCTGGTATCCTGAAAATTCAGAACATCACTACGAACTGCATAATGGAGTAATTATTGAAATGCCAAAAGGAACTGGCCAACATTCAGAAATATCTGGCTTTCTCAATATAGAAGTTGGCGTTATATGTCGCAATACCCGATTGCCCTATTTCCTTCCCAAAGAATGTGTCCTTAAACCCGATCGCGACGAATCAGGATATGAGCCAGATGTCATAGTTCTCGATCGCCAGCAAGTGATAAATGAGCCACGTTGGGCAGCAGAATCAATTATCACAATGGGTTCGTCGATACGTTTAGCAGTAGAAGTAGTCAGCACTAACTGGCAGACTGATTATCTTACCAAACTGCGAGATTATGAAGAAATGGGCATTTTTGAATACTGGATTGTGGATTATTTGGGATTGGGTGGAAGACGCTACATAGGCAATCCCAAACAACCGACGCTTTCGGTATATCAATTAGTTGACGGGGAATACGAGTTGGCGCAATTCCGGGGAGACGATAGAATTGAATCCGGTGCTTTCCCCGAGTTAAACTTGACTGCTCAACAGGTGTTTGAAGCAGGAATTGTGAATGAATAAGGAGAATTGTCATAGGATAAGAGGTATTAAATAGACCAAACTAAAAAACAGAACTCCCAGAACCCCGACTTCTTAAAGAAGTCAGGGTTCTTCTAAGAAAGATCGCATTTTAGGTTATATCAATTCCGGTTACACGACCTATGATATAGAGGAGACGGCAGTGCCGTGTCCCTACAATATTTTGGGTAGGGACACGGCACTGCCTTCTCCTAATTTCGGCTAATAATCATTCCGATGCTACCGGATTTGATATTAATTAAATTAACCTACTTAATTACAGCAAAAAAGTTTATAATATGTATACAACTCACAGGAAGCACGACCATGACAGCAGTCGTTACCACCCTCAAAACTTCTGAAATCATATACCCTAGCGCTGATGGAGAACCAGTGGCAGAAACTTACGACCATCTTTACGCAATTTTAACCACTTTAGAAGTCTTAAAACAATACCTCGCAGACCGTCGAGCTACTGTTTTAGCAAACCAATTTTTATACTACGCTCAAGGATTCCCAAAACTGCGCGTAGCACCGGATGTGATGGTGATTTTTGATGTAGAACCAGGTGGCAGAGATAATTACAAAATCTGGGAAGAAGGCCAAGTGCCAAAAGTGATTTTTGAAATGACATCACCGGGTACAAAGTCGGAAGATATAATCAATAAAAAAGACTTGTATGAGGGGATAGAAGTTGAGGAATATTGGTTGTTTGACCCTAGAGGTGAATGGATTCCGGAACAATTGCGTGGGTATCGATTGGGAGAGGATGGGTATGAATTAATTAGAGATAGTCGCAGCGATGTATTGCAATTGCGGTTAGAAATAGAAGGAAAATTGATTGGGTTTTATCGGGAAGATAATGGAGAGAAATTATTGATTCCCGATGAATTGGCTTCAGCTTTAAAAGCAGAACGACAACGGGCTGAATCTGAACGACAACGGGCTGAATCTGAAAGTCAACGGGCTGAAGCTGAAAGTCAACGTGCTGAAGCCGAAAGTCAACGGGCTGAAGCTGAAAGTCAACGGGCTGAGGCCGAAAGTCAACGGGCTGAGGCTGAAAGTCAACGGGCGACTGAACTGGAATCTTTGCTAGCGAGTTATCGATCGCAGTTTGGAGAATTACCGCAGGATAATGGCTAAAGATGCAGGGTGCGATCGCACTTCACCGAGATCGCACTTCTAATTCTCGGTTAAATAGTGTTGACAAATCTAAATTTTTGTGTTAACAGAATCTCGGATTTTACAACTGATCGTTTTGCGATCGAACTTGGGCAATCTAGATATAGGTACGAGTGCGAGTGCCTGGAAAACAGCTACAGTAAAGGTTAGCAATGGAAAGTATACAGAAAAAATCTAGTGATAGTGGGGTTCGCAAGGGCGATCGTATTAAGCAGATTTTTGCGTTTGTATCAATGGCTGGCTTTGCGGGTTCGACAATTTTTGGTATGGTGAGTCTGTTCAGCAGCGGTTTGAGCAGCCAGCACCGACAAAAACCCGTGGCTGCTGTTGTGGTTTCTCAGGAGTCTCTGCTGGCGGCCCAGGAACGGGGATATGTAACTGTTTTGCAGCGGGAACCGCAGAATCAGACGGCTCTGGAGGGGTTGGCAAATGTGCGATTGGAGATGAATGATCGAGTGGGGGCGATCGAGCCTTTGGAGAAGTTGGTGAAGTTGAATGGCGATCGGGCTGATTATCAGGCACTGTTGCGGCAGGCGAAGGGGAAGAAGTAAGGAAAGGGCGATCGGTAAAGCTAAAATCAAAACACAGCAGACTTACAATCAATCTCACTAATAAAAAAAAATATTATGCTTTTTTTACCCATTCTTAAGAAAACAGGTCATTTAGATCGAGTTCACATTACAGTAGGCATTGTTGGATCTCGTAAAATCGGAGACCTGGATGATTATGCAAGTCAAGGATGGCAAATTTTTGCGCCTAATTTGACTATCTATGGATTTGATGCAGATGCAGAAGCTTGCAATGAAGCTAATGCTGACCTAGAAGCTAGACAAGTAAATTGGACTGAAAAACATATTCCCTTAGCTCTTAGCAATACAGAGGGAAAAGCCACACTTTATGTAACTAAATATCCCGGATGCAGTTCTTTATATCCCCCCAGTGAAGACTATATCAAGCGCTTCTCGGGAAATTCAGAACTGATCGAGCTAAAGTCTACAGTAGATTTATCCACTACCACTTTAGAAAAATTTTGTAAAGCTGAAGATATCAAAGAAATAGATTTTCTTCACCTAGACGTTCAGGGAGCAGAGCTAAAAGTTTTACAAGGAGCTGATGGGATATTAAATAATAGTGTATTGGGATTAGTAACCGAAGTTGAATTCACCGAACTGTATGCAGGTCAACCTTTATTTAGCGATGTAGATATTTATCTCAGGAACCGAGGTCTTACACTGTTTGACTTTGGGCATATGCAGCGCGATATGCGTCGCGAAATCCCAGTCATATCAAACAGTCATCCGGGCGCTTTAATTTGGTCAGACGCTTTTTATTTTCGCGATTTGATGCGATCGAATGTAGATCCAAGCTTAAAAACACCAGAAAAACTGCTCAAACTAGCTTGTCTGGCTGACGTGATGAAATTTCCTGATTATGCTCTGGAAATTCTAGAATATCTAACTTTAAATTATGGCAGTGACCCTAACTATAATTTTGCAAATAATATCATTGAGAGTCTGGGTCAAATTCCTGAACTGGTGGAACAAGGGCTAGAATCACTACCGATTGTTGTTAGAATGCGAGATTGGGTAAGTGGAGGCGAACATCTTAAATTGGAGACTGTCAAGGCTCCAGGTATTTCAAAACAAAGTTTGCCGAAGCGAGACTATATTTCGCCAAATTTTTTTACTATTCAGCCTGATAAATGCTTCCAAGGTATGATTGTAGGAGATACAAATCTCCAAAGTTGGCCTTACTTGCGCCGAAATGTTCCTCATAACTGGTACGTGGATAGACGGCAACCAACAGTAGGATTTCTGAGCAGAGATGAAGCTCATATTATATATAATACGGCTCTCAAGTTTAAAGGGAAAAAAGCATTAGAAATTGGTTGTTGGCTGGGTTGGTCAGCCTGTCATTTAGCACTGGCAGGAGTATATCTAGATGTAATAGATCCTCTACTAACTAGACCGGATTTTTATGAAAGTGTCAGTAATTCACTAAAATCAGCAGGAGTGCTTGACTCAGTTAATTTAGTAGCTGGTTCCAGTCCCCCAGCCGTTGAAGAATTAGCGATTCAATTGCAGCGTAAATGGTCTTTGATTTTTATTGACGGCAACCATGAAGCACCAGGCCCACTTCATGATGCAATTATTTGCGAACAATTAGCAGAAGCAGATGCTTTAATTCTATTTCACGATTTGGCTTCCCCTGATGTCACTCAAGGCTTAGACTACTTAAAGCAAAAAGGGTGGCAAACAATGGTATATCAAACCATGCAAATCATGGGAGTTGCTTGGCGGGGAAATGTTGAGCCAGTTGTCCATCATCCAGATCCTAAAGTTAACTGGATATTACCTACGCATTTACAAGGGTACACAGTCAGCAGTATGTCAAATAATCAGTTTTTTGATCGAGAAGTAGGAGTACGACAAGTGCAAGAAATGATGCAACAAGCCATTACATTAGTTAATAGTAACCAGCCAGTAGAAGCCATGCGAATAGCTGAACAAGCGGTTTTACTAAATATCAATGTGGCAGGAATGCACTACCTGCGGTCTATTTGTTTGAATAATGTAGGACGGCATAAGGAAGCACTTACAGCCGCAAAAGAGGAACTGGCAATTAATCCGACGCACCAACAAGCACAAGAACAAGTTGAAAACTTAACTAAAGCTCTATTGCGATCGGAAATAACAATCCCCACACAGCAACGCTCGTGGCATACAACCCTTGCACGCGAAAATATGCTGTCAATTCAAAACGCTACTATGAATTATTCATACAGGGGCGTACCCATGCTGAAAAATCCCTTCGACTTTGCAATCTACCCCGTATTAATCTGGAATTTAAAACCGCGTACAATTATTGAAATTGGCTCAAAAGATGGTGGGAGTGCTGTGTGGTTGGGAGATATGCTAAATAATTTTGGCATTGATGGTCACATCTATTCTATCGATATTGTCAAAGTTACTTCAGTCCAACATCCTCGCGTCACTTACATGGAAGGGAACGGACGAGCATTACAGGCAACATTGACACCAAATTTTCTCAACTCGTTGCCACGTCCTCTACTGGTAATAGAAGATGCAGACCACTCTTACGAAACTAGCAAGCACGTCTTAGAATTTTTTCATTCATGTCTCAAGCAAGGAGAATATATTGTTATAGAGGATGGAATTATTTCAGATTTAGTTCAAGATACTTTATGTAATAGTGGACCCCACAAAGCATTGAAAGAATTTTTGTCTGAACGCGAAGGCGAATATGAAATTGATAGCAGTTATTGTGACTACTTTGGCTATAACCTAACTTGGTGTACTAATGGGTTTTTAAAGAAAGTAAAAGAATCCTCATCAACCGGCGATCCATTTTTAAATAAACTGTTTCATTATGTTGAAGAGTATCAGCCTGTACCTCAAGTACCCTCGTCTGTTGATTTGAGTGGCGATCGGCAAAAACTTGCTGAGTTAATTCAGAAAGGCAAAGAGTATTTTCTGAAGGGTGAGATAGAGACGGCGATCGCTACCTTCACACAAGCAGTAGCAGCTCATCAAAGCTCTTTAATTTCCCACAACTACCTAAGCATACTTTACTGGGAAGTAGGAGATGTTCAAAAAAGCTTGCAGCATCATATCCTATCACAATTTAGTAACATAATTCTTGACAGCACGATTGCGGATGAATTTCAACAAATACTGTCAGTTATCAGACCTTACACATTATTGAGTGAAGCCCGACTATTCTCGCTATACTCCCTAGCAAGGCAAATCTGTTTAGATGATATACCAGGTAACTTCGTTGAATGTGGCAGTTATAAGGGAGGGTCAGCAGCGCTTCTAGCAGTCGTTATCAAGCGATACAGTTTACGCCCGCGACTTATCTATGCTTTTGACACTTTTGAAGGGATGCCAGAACCCACTGAAGCCGATAAACATAACGGAATTCCTGCTAATTTAACATCTTGGGGTGCTGGAACTCTCAAAGCTCCACTTATTGACAACTTAGAGGTCATTTGTCAATCCTTGGATGTCAGAGATATTGTCCTACCCGTTAAGGGACTATTTGCTCAAACCTTACCTGAATCTAAATCCGCAGTAGGTACTATTTCTTTACTGCACGCTGATGGCGATTGGTATGAGTCAACAATGGACATATTTAATAACATTTACGATAGTGTTGTTCCCAACGGTTTTATCCAGATAGACGATTACGGTCACTGGGATGGTTGTAAAAAAGCAATCCATGAATTTGAAAAGGGTTGCGGTCAATCATTTGCTCTTCGGGTTATCGACTACACGGGTGTATGGTTTCAAAAAGAAGATTCTGTTCATCAAGACTGCAATCACTGGCGCACTTTTTGGCATTTAGCGCAAACCTCAGAAAAAATGGGCAATAGAGAATTAGCCACAAAAGCAGCGCAAGCTGTTTTGAAAATTGTGCCAAAGCTGGTCAAGGCTGAAAATCTATTGAATCGCGATCGTTCACCGTTGGAGTTGGTTGTCTCACCAGAAATTTCACTATCAGCGGAATTGGATGACTTCTTCAACAACTTAAGACTGAGAGAACTCAACATAATTCTGTTTCCTGATTGGCAGCAACCTGAAGAGTCTATCTTTCTTCAGTTACAAGGTGTAATTACTTCTTTATTGGCTCACAAAGAACCAAGTAAAATAACTGCGCTTCTAGACACCAGCAACATCTCCGAAGAAGATGCAAATTTACTTTTATCCTCTGTTATAATGGATATTCTTATGCAAGAAGATTTAGATGAGACAGACGCTCCAGAAGTGTCTTTACTGGGAAATCTCAGTGAAATGCAGTGGAAAGCTTTATTACCCTGCATCCACTATCGGCTAGTCTTAGAGAACGAAAACGAACAGGCAGTTGCACAAGCTGGCGCAGCAAATCTCCCCAGTTTGAAAGCAGATAATCTTAGCATTTGATGAATTTCACTCAACATATAAAAGGTAGGTCAGTCATGGATGAAAATCAAATTATTGAACAACTAGAAAAGCACAAGTTCTATCACATAATTCAATTAACTGAAAAGATATCAACATCAGGAAATAACGTCGCTGTACCTATGCAGGACGTGCCTCTTAGGGCTTTAAGAACACTGGATCTTAAGGACAAGCGAGTTCTTGATATCGGCTGTCGAGATGGTTTGTTTTGTTTTGAGGCAGAAAAGCTGGGCGCAAAGGAAGTCATTGGTATCGATAATGACTTATCGATGGGGGCGATCGAGTTCTTGATTCCTTTTTTCAATTCAAAAGTCAAGATGTATCAATTAAACCTCCTTGACTTAAAACCTGAGACATTTGGAATGTTTGATGTCATCTTATTTCCCGGTGTTCTTTATCATCTCCGATATCCCTTCTGGTCGCTAAAGTTGATTAAAGATGTCTTGGAAGAAGGAGGAAAAATAGTTATAGAAACAGCAGTATATGTGGATGACAACCAAAATGCTATGCTGTTTTGTCCTGTAGGTTCTGATAGTCCGTATGAGCCTACGAGTTGTACATTCTTTAATTTGAAAGGACTCATGGATACGCTTTTGAGTCTCGATTTGGTGGTGGAAGATATTGAACTCTTGTACAACAACGATTTACTATCATTGGCACCCGAAGGAATTACTTATTCAATGACTCAGCCGATCGAGCGTTGGATCGATAGGGCTACTTTTATTTGTACAAATAAAAAATTGATAGACCAGCCAAGAGTTGTTGATTACTGGAACACCACACACGATGTTCATACCACTCAAAAATTATAATTAGGTGAGGTATCAACTCAACACTGAATTCCCAATTTCTACTGATTTATTTTTTGTTTTGAAGTGCTAGTTCGTACAAAACGGATTCTAATCTATCCATTGTACGGGTGCGACTGAGTTCTAATAAAGCTCGTTCCTGTCCTTTGCTTACCATATCTTGCCATTCAGCAGGATTCATCAACAGGTAAGATAACTGATCGGCAAGATCCATAGGGTTTTCTGACTCGAAAATTAGCCCAGTTTCTCCGTGCTTCACGGCTTCTGGAGATCCTCCTGTATTGCTGGTAACTATCGTCTGTCCAGCAACCATGGCTTCAATTAAACCAATACTAAATGGTTCTTCAAAGCGAGAGGGCAATACCCAAATATTATGCGTTTTGTAGAGCTGTTGTAGTTCCTGCCGGGATAGCAATCCAGCAAAGTGAATCTTGTCTTGTAAGCCCTCTGATTCAACAAATTCTTGAAGTTCTTGAACAAAACTAGGATTGAGAGAGCCTCCTGCTATTGTTGCAGTAAAGTCAATATCTGCATTGTGGAGCAAGTAAAGAGCTTCAATCAAAATATCTGGGCCTTTATAGTGCATCACTAAACTGGCATAGACAATGCGAAGGCGATCGCGCGGTGGAAGTTCGGCTTGGTAAAATGCCTCAACATCTCCGCCTGGATAAATCGTCTGAGCCGTTTCTGTAGGATAGCCTTGTTGCTGTAAATTTTCTCGAATCCAATCGCTAACAGTAATGTATCGATACAAAGAACTCTGAGGAGCTAGATCGCAGCTATATCCGGGTTGTGAATTCATCACATAATGAGCGATCGGTATCCCGGCAGCTAGTATCTGTTCTAAAATTGGCGAACCTAAAAAATCTGCATTGCCTGTCAAGCAAACATCAGGTTGAAAAAAGGGCAACAATTCCTCTAGAGTTTTATAATTTTGTACGGCAATTGCTGCAACATGAGCTGGGTAAAAAGGCTGCGCCCCTCGCTCTGTCCAAGTTCCCCATAAAGATAAACAGCGTCGCACTGTCGGAGGATCTGAATCAGCTTTTGTGTAACCAGTGGGCAAGTGTTCCGTGTTGCTGGTAATAACGAGAACCTGATGACCGCGTTCTTGCAAAAGCTTAGCGTAATCTGCGATCGCCCGTTCGTAGCCTCCAACCACTTGGGGTGGATATAGATTATTTACAACCAGAATTTTTAGCTTTTCCAATCACCCGATCTCCGTTATGAATAATGTTTATCTAAATATATCTGCCACATTTGCTCGTAAGCTTTCTCCATCTCTCGCGTAAATTGCTCACCATTCCACAGCGGAGCTGTTTGTCGTGACTGCCGCAGTTTCCAAGATATTTGCTGCCGCAAAGCCGGGTCTTTCCCTAGACGAATCCCCCATTCGACATACTCTTCATCAGTCCAAGCTATTCCCTCTGTCACCCCTGCATTCATCATCATCGTATAACTGTTACGTGCCGCAAATTGCTCACCAACTCGCGTCACGAGAGGAATGCACATCCACAAAGTTTCTAGGGTAGTTGTAGCACCGTTATAAGGATAGGTATCAAGAACTACATCAGCAATTGCCAAATTAGCTCGGTGAACGGCTTCTGCTGCTACCTCTGACAAAAATCGCAGGCGATCGCCCGCCACACCTTCTTCTTCTGCCATTTGAGTAAAGAAGTTTTTTATTGATTCTTCATCTCCGGCACCTTTGATCAAAAAGTAACTATTCGGTACTTCCTTCAAAATCTTAAGTTGTAGTCGCGCTGTTGAGGGATGGCGTTTGTAGCTCTTCTGAGCGCTTAGATACACCACCGCATCGCTAGAAATATCTAACTGATCCCGACGCAAAGTAGGGACAGCCACCTCAAAACCATCTACAGCTACATAAGTTTGAGGCAAGCGCCAGATTTTTTCACTGTAATAATCTTGAGCAGACTCCGGTAGAACATACGGATCTGCAATAAAATAGTCAACCGCCGGCAGCCCAGAAGCATCCCATCCCAGCCAAGTAGCTTGAATAGGAGCTGGTTTAAGTGCCACCGCTTCACAGGTAATATCTAAAGTGATACTGTCAAGTTCAATCAGAATATCAATCTCATCGTTAGCAATCTGCTCTGCTATTTCAAGACCTCCAAAGCTATCTTTAGATGCTTTAAAAACTTGATTTAGATACCATTCTTGTAAAATATCTGGCTTTTTTTTGTTACCTATAAAATAGCCGTAAATTTCAAATTTATCGCGATCGTGATACTGAAACAACCATCGTGCTAACCAGCCTACAGAATGCCTTCTCAGGCAACTAGATAAGTAACCTATCTTCAATGGCTTAGTAGCACTACCGCTGATTTTACGAGATGACTGCCGCTGTCGGTATTTCTCGGACTGCTCCTGAGCATAGATTTGAACATTAGCTTGACACAACTGAGACACTTGGTTTTGAATTTGCCTATTATTTTTTGGCTCATCCTGAAAGTAAGGTAAAAAGAAGGATGTAAGAAATAAATTTTGAACTGTAACTGGGTGAATGGCTCTTGGTTGTTCAGCTATCAGTAAGTTCAGCAGCGATTTATGTAGCCCGATAACTGAAGCAACCTCTTCCCAGTATCCACCTGCACTCATCAAACAGCGCATAATCAGATGGTTGGAAAAAACTTTATCGGTTAACTCATCTGATAAGGAATAGCGCAATTTAGCCACTTGTATGCCCTGATCGTATTGCTGAGCATTTGGGTAATAATTAGCCAGTTGCTGCAATATTCCTAGATTTTTATCATCTAAACTGCGAGCTAGCTCAGCGAAGCGTACTGCCAGTGCTGGTATTTGTTGTGCAATCTGAACTGAAGCTGCTACGACTATTTGAATAAAAACTTGAGGGTTATGCAGATGAGGTATACAGGCCTCCGTTAATTCCAAGGAAGAGGGATGCAAGGAGTCATAATCTAAAACGCTCTTTAACACTTGCATCAATAGCTCAGAGTCTAGCTTGATGGGAGGTTCCGACTTGAGTATATTCAACAAGTCTAGAGCAATCAAATCATGTCCCGTATAAGTTTCAAGCAGGATGGAAAGACCTATTATATGCAACAGATTGTTAATATCTGCGGGGTTGATTTCACGTAGATGCTGTCGAATCACCCAAGAGAGCGAACAATCACCGAGATTACCTCTGCGCTCTGCTTCTGCTTGCAGAACTTGTATTAGTTCAGAAGTCCAGAGTTCGACTTGTTCGGGTTCCCCCTCTGCCATGCCTAGCAGCCAAGTCGTCTGAGCTTCTGCTTCTTGCCCATGCAATAGCAATATTAGGCCTAAATGCCAATAGTAAGATTTTGTATCGGGTTCCTCTTCAATCGCCTGTTCATAAAGGTGTGCAGCTTGAGCGTAATCTCCTCGAATTAGACATTGACGGGCTTGTTGCTCCCAATGAGTAGGCTTAGTAGGTAAGTATTTAGCAGTCATATAAGCAAGCTAACTTTATGCCATATTGAAGCAAAGTGTAGTAACGACGAGCGGAAGTTTATAGTCGTATATCCTGCTTTGATATTAGGAGATGTTTGGTCAAAAAAGTGTAATTAAAATTGTATTCAAAGAGTGGGTAGCATTAAGAAACACTACCCACTCTTTCAATAGGTTCAGCTCAGACTAGCAAGACCCATGCTCTATCTGAGACCTTTCCTACTTAGTAACTTCAGGTGTACTAGGATCACAGGCTAAGGCCTGACCACCACCAGCAGGAAGAGGAATGGTGTTACCTTTTGCTGCCTTACCAGCTTGGCATAATACTGCCACAGTGGTGGCATCAGTCTGCTCCTTAGGTGTTACCAGAGCCACAATTCCTGTATAGGGTAAGAGTGAGTCAGATAAGGAGAATGCTTGGTTGCCAACGTTTTTGGCGCCCCCATCTTTAACTGTATAGGTGTAGTTAGAAGTTTGAGTTTTAATGCCAATACCCAGATTGTCAACGGAATCTGTTACAAAATTACCAAGTTCTGCGTATTTGGCTTGCTGGGCGCGGTTCATCGAACCTGCGTACTGCTTGGCTTCTGACTGCTTGGCTTTGTTAGCTTGGTTGAGGAAGGAAGGCAATGCAATAGCTGACAGAATACCGATGATGATGATAACTACCAGCAGTTCAATCAGGGTAAAACCCTTATCTTGTCTTTTTTGATTGAGGTGATGCAGGAACTTAGCTTTTAATTCAGTTTTCATGGGTTGTTTCTCCTAGAGGCGTGGGATGATTGATTTCTAACTCGTAAATTTAACTTACCCAGTTTTCGTGGCGTTCATATCACTCCCGCCCATTTTTTTTTCAGTCTCCAGCCGATCGCTCTAAAAGCACGTACATAAAAGCTTCCAGCGTACTTAGGAGTTCCCGCACTTCTGCAAAAGCCGTCTCGTGGCTCACGGGTTCTAGGGTAGCAGGATGCAGTGGCTTAAGCTTGAGCCACAGTTCGACTAGGGACATGATCGGCTGCGCTCCTTCCCACAAAGGCAGCAGGCAAGCTGCTAGCATACTCTCGACGGCGATCGGAACTTGGGAAAGTGAAGGGATATAACGGCTGATCGTGAAAGATTGTTGCTTAGCGATGCACTTGAGCAGGTCTTCTTTTACCTGGGCAACCTTCAATTGAGGATGCAGGTGAACTCGCGCTACCTGCCAGTCAGATTGATTCCATTCGGAAACTGGCACAAAAGGCTGACCTTGGTTGGGATGACCGCACCAAAAGTCAATCAGGCGATGGACAGGATGAAACAGCTCAAATAAATGCAGTCGCTCTTCCACAGAAATTTCTGGCAGGCTCATTTCTAGAAACATCGGTAAGTTATCTGGCTCCTTGAACAAATCCGTCAATTCCCACTGCCGCCAATCCACCATGCTAACAAACTCTAAATCAGCTACTCTCAAGGCTGCAAAAACTTCAGGAATATTATATCCTTTATCCCCCAGCAATAAATAATTCATTAAAATCCATTCGTCTTGTTCTGCCTCTTGAGCATTCCAAGCTACCATCTTAAGCATAACTTGATCTTTCAAGGTTTTCATAGTTTCTCGAACTAATTCCATTTCTAGTTCGCGGGGATTATTATTCATTAAACCCATTAATCCAAATATTTTTTGAGCAGAAAAATAAAAATTTCTCTGAATTGAACTGTGAAGATTTGAGCGAATAATTCCCTCAGGCTTTAATACTGATTTCAGGCTCTGTAACCCCACTACTATATCAGGCAAAAGATAAAGAACTTCATCACAATTAATGTAATCAAACTCTAAGCCTAAGCTAGGTAAATTTTCTAGTGGCATTGCATGAAAATCGGCATTTTCAAAACCATGATATTGCAGGCGTTGTTTGGCTAAATTCACAGATTCTTCTGACAAGTCAATGCCAATTATTTTCGCACCAGGATTTGCTTCTGCCAAAACTAATGACTTATAGCCACTCCCACACCCAGCATCTAAAATAAGTTTTCCATCTGTTTTTATCAATTTTTGATTTCTTAAATAGTAAGCTGTTGAAAGGTCATGAAAATAAAGTAATTCTGACTCATTTTTAGGAGATTGATCTAAAGGCTTTCTAGGATAAGGAGCCGTATCAAATTGCTGACGTATTTTATCTACTACTTCTAAGTTTTGGTGGTCCATTGTAAAATTATCCTGAAGTTTAAGTGACGGTTGGAGAGTCTATTTTGGCATTTCTGTGGCGAGTTCGGCTATATCCTCTGACAGAGAATACATATGCTGGTAAGATAGCTGCCAGATAGTGAAGTAAAATCTTCACCTACACTTAGCTGGGGATTCAGGCTTTTCCAATAGTCGGGATTTTGAGCTTGCTCTAAAAGTGTTTTGACGCTAATCATCGGTTTTGGCTGTGTCTCCCCTGAGTTGACGACTGATAATTTATCACTTTTTCCGGTAGGATGCTTTACGTGTTTGAACGATCGCGAGCAAATAGGTCTGCTCTTACGGAGTTAGGTTAACGTAGGAAATCTCAGTGATGCGAATCTACCTTTAAACTGAAGCTTACCCAAAATTATCATAAATATTATCAGCACTCCCGGCACGATCGATCGCACTTTTCCCAAACCCCACACTCAACAAGACCACAGCCTTGCCATAATACTTAAGGTCAAAGTTTCCCACCCCCGCGCCAAACCAGATCGTACAACCAACCAGCACATCCATGAACACCAACATCAGCCCCATCCTCAAAGTATTCTGCTTCTCCGCCGCGTTTTCCCTGGCCATCAAGTACGCAGGGCCCAGCCTATCCATAGCCTCAACCGACTTCAACGCCCTGATCGCCGTGTTTACCCCCAGTATCATCCTAGCTGCGATTCTGGGCTGGCGGGCATGGCAACAGCAGCCGAGGTAGGAGTTGAGCAGCCGCACACAACACCAAAAGCCCCACAATACCCAAGAATACAGGACAGACGATCGCATGGATCTAACCACCTTGAATCTCAAACCCTTAAATTTGCTCATTTTCCCCGATTGGAGCCAACCAGAAGAATTGCTATATTTAGAGTTAGCCCCAATTATTAAAAGTATTGTCACTCATCGCGATCGCCATAATCTAGCTCTTTTAATAGATAGCATCTAACTCAGAAGACTCTGAGTTAGATGCTGATTTAATTTTGTCCGGGATTATGATGAATCTCTGCATGGAAGAATATTTAGAGTCAAGCGTCGAACCGGAAATTATCTTATTAGAAAACCTCAGTCAAAGCCAGTGGCAAACTCTTCTGGCACAGATTCAATATAGAATTAAGTTGACTGCGGAAAATCAAATAGCACTAGCCTTGTCCGGCGCAGAAATTATCCCATTATTGGAACTGGATCGACTTGGCGATATCACCCTGGAATCACCAACATCAAGGGCCCTGAATTTGGCTAACACACTCTACTATCAAGGAAGATATGAAGAAGCTATTAAGCAGTATCAAAGATTTTCACAATTCCAGGTAGGAGATGTATCACTATTTTTGAACTTCAGCGATTGCTGGCGAAAAATTAATAAAATCTCAGCAGCTATCGCAATCCTCGAACAAGGAATTTGCAATCACCCAAAAGCCGGACAACTGCATTTTGAAGTTATCAAAATTTGCCAGCAAAGTGGACGTACAAAATCAGCTATATCAAATGCAGAAGTAGCGGCAAAGATTCTACCGAATGAATACGTTTTCCAGCTTTTGAAACACTTAACATTGCCGATTATTTACGATAATAAAGAAGAAATTCAGCTTTATAGGCTGAGATTTGTCAGAGAATTAGAAAGCTTGATTCAGCAAACATCTGTGAAAACTCCACAAGAAAAAATAAATGCTTTTTTCGGCTTGCAGAGTTTCACTAATTTCTACCTAGCCTATCAAGCCCACAATGTTGTGGAATCGCAATCAAAATATGCCAATTTAGTTCATCAAATCATGGCGGCTAACTATCCCCAGTGGGTGGAACCGCGACAGATGCCAGAACTGGCGGAAAATGGTAAAATTAGAGTCGGTTATGTTTCTAGTTACTTGCATTCTTACAGCGGCACTTTATGGTTGACCGGCTGGTTGCGGTATGCCGATACAAAACAATTTGAGATTTACTGTTACTACACGGGTAATGAACCAGATCTGATTACAGAACAATTTCGCGAATATAGCCATGTATTCCGCCACATTCCTCACAACTTAGAAGCTGTATGCCAACAAATTATTGATGACAAATTGCACATTCTTGTATTCCCGGAAATTGGCATGGATGCACCAACTATCCAAATAGCAGCTTTGCGCCTCGCACCCGTGCAATGTTCGGCGTGGGGACATCCTGTTACCTCTGGTTTACCCACAGTTGACTATTTTATTTCCAGCCAATTGATGGAACCGGAAAATGCACAATCGCATTACTCAGAAACCTTAGTTAAGTTGCCTAATATTGGTGTTTCCTACCCAAAACCACTCGTGGGAGAATTAAACAATAGTCGCTTAGATTTTGACCTTCGAGAAGATGCAATAATTTACTTTTGCTGCCAAGCTCCTTTCAAATACTTACCGCAATATGATTTTATTTTAGCAGAAATTGCCCGCCGCGTGCCGCAAGCTCAGTTTATTTTTCCGCGCGGTGAACTGTTGCGAAAACGGCTCAAGCGGGCTTTTGCTGCTGTTAATCTCGACAGCGAAGATTACTGTCTATTCCGAGCGATTGCAACTCGACAAGAGTATATAGCCATGAACTTTCTTGCCGATGTTTTCTTGGATACTTTCACTTGGTCGGGGGGAAATACGTCTTTGGAGGCGATCGCGTGCAATTTACCTATAGTAACCTGTCCGGGAGAATTTATGCGGGGACTGCACGCTTATAGCTTTCTCAAGATGCTGGGAGTAACAGACACAATTGCCCAAAATGAAAAGGAATACATTGAAATTGCTGTCAAATTGGGTTTAGATTCAGAGTGGCGGCGAGATATTTCACGACGCATGAGTCAGCGACAAGATAATCTGTTTGATGATAAAGTTTGCGTGACAGCTTTAGAGAGTTTTTATCAAGAAGTTGTTCGAGAAAGACTTAAACAGTTGACAGTTGACAGTTGATAGTTGACAGTTGACAGCGAGGTTTTTTGGATGGGATTTATATCAAGTCCGATCGAATGATGACAATAAAATTAGTTTGTAGTGAGGACTTTAGTCCTTGACAGAATCAGGACTAAAGTCCTCACTACGAACCTTAGAGCCGAAACCCTCGAAAATCGCCCTACAAGTTCGTCTGACGCACCCTACAAGTCATATAATATACGTTAGGACGATCGCAACCAAACTCAAGGCACTCACCATGATTCAAACCATAACTGAATTAGTAACATTCGATGAATTCATTGACTGGTATCCTGAGAATTCAGGATGTCACTATGAACTACACAACGGAGAAATTGTTGAAATGCCAAAAGCAACAGGCAAGCATTCTAAAGTAGCAGGTTTTACCTCGCTGAAGGTAGGAATTGAGATTGAGCGTCTTAATTTACCCTACTTCATCCCGAAAGAAGCCGTCATCAAACCCATGCGCGAGGAATCTGGTTATGAACCAGATATTATTGTACTCAACGAACAAACCATTGGAAACGAGCCGCGATGGGAGAAATCATCAATTATTACAATGGGTTCATCAGTTCCCCTAATCGTAGAAGTAACTAGCACTAACTGGGAGGATGATTATGCCCGCAAACTAGAGGCTTACGAGTCAATGGGCATCCAAGAATATTGGATTATAGACTATCTAGGATTGGGCGGGAGACGGTTTATCGGCAATCCTAAGCAACCAACTTTTTCGGTTTACCAACTAATTGATGGGGAATACCAAGTTAAACTGTTCCGAGGGGCTGAGGTGATTGAGTCGCCAACTTTCCCAAAATTGAATCTGACAGCGCAGCAGGTGTTCGCGAAAGGGAATTGAAGAGGCTGCGTTGTAGGAGTATATTGTAAAGAGGCGATCGCATTTAAGCTATCTTGTAGAGACGCGATTCCAAAAGCGTCTAAAGCAATGTCGGCAATTCCCCGTTATAATATCTAAAAATCGCATGAAGCTAGGACAGTGGATGGGCTTATTAGCCCTCATCGCATCTTGTTACATCCTCTGGCAAATCAGGCAAGCGCTACTGCTGCTGTTTGCCGCCATCGTCTTAGCCACGGCCTTAAACAAACTAGCACGCTACTTACAAAAAAAATTCCGACTCAAAAGGTCGATCGCCGTACTGTGCTCAATTAGCTTCTTATTCCTCGTCTTCGTAGGCTTGTTCCTGATAATTGTACCGCCCTTCGCCCTGCAATTCCAACAACTTACCCAAAGAGCTCCTCAAGGAATAGCAAGATTAAATGATTGGGTAGATCAAATCGAAACTCGCTTCTCGGGACAACTAGGCCAGCGCCTGCCAAATCTTGATGTTAACGACATTATGCGGCAACTGCAACCTTTATTCAACCAACTCGTTGGCGGTGCAGGAGCATTTGTCGGCAATACATTAGGCGTTATCCTGAGTTTTTTGTTAGTCTTAGTTTTGACCTTGATGACTTTAGCAGATCCCCTATCTTACCGCAAAGCATTTACACAACTATTTCCCTCTTTTTATCGGCGGCGAATCGAGGGTATTTTAGATGAATGCGAAATAGCTCTCGGTAGATGGGTCATCGGCGCTTTAATTAGCATGAGTGTGATTGCTTTTTTGAGCTTAATTGGTTTGTCAGTTTTGCAAGTTCCCCTACCGTTAGCTCACGCTGTAGTAGCAGGATTTCTGAACTTGATTCCGAATATTGGCCCTACTATTAGCGTCATTCCGCCAATGACGATCGCACTTTTAGACTCTCCCTTAAAATCAGGTTTAGTCCTCATTCTTTACTTTCTAATTCAACAGTTTGAAAGCAACATCCTCACCCCCTACGTCATGGCACAGCAAGTATCGCTGCTGCCAGCAGTAACTTTAATAGCTCAAGTATTCTTCGCCACATTTTTTGGATTTTTAGGCTTATTGCTAGCCCTTCCCCTCACAGTTGTCGCTCAAGTTTGGATTAGGGAAGTGCTAATTAAAGACATTCTCAACCAGTGGGACGCCAATCCTAAAAGGTTGGCGGCAATTGATTCGGCTATTCATGAAGAGTACGAATCTATAGGAGTCACACAAAGCCGATCAGAAAATTTACCCGAACACAAACCAGACATTTCCGATGATCCAGAGAATGACGCAAATGACGTTCCTGGAAATCAGTAATTCAGGTTTGTACTCATCCCAAATCTGGCTTAAATAGCAGTTTATTTTTGAGTCCGCGAAGGCGGACTTTGTTTTTATAGAAGCGATTTCAATCGCCGACTCTTATAAATCTATATCTTGTATCCTAGCACTCTAAACCGCATCTTGTCCAGCGCTGAAAATCTGTTGCACCGTTAAATTCAACTCTGGAAATGTGGGCGAAACAATCCTATCGCTCCCCCGAAACTGACTAACTTGATACTCGCCATCAACCAAATGGTGAACAAAAAAAGTAGGTTGTTTCGGATTGCCAATATAGCGTCTGCCACCAAGTCCCAAATAATCCGCAATCCAGTATTCAGAAATACCCAAAGCTTCGTAGTCAACCAACTTGTAGCCGTAATCATCCCGCCAATTGGTACTGACAACTTCGACAATTAGCCGGACAGAACTACCCATTGTAATGATAGATTGCTTTTTCCATCTCGGTTCGCTGTTCGTCCCTTGTCTGTCCAAAACGATCGCATCCGGTTCGTAACCAGATAGCTCGTTATCAGCTTTGACAACGCATTCTTTGGGTACGAAGTAGGGCAATTGCAGCCTCTCGATTTCCATCCCTAGCTTCAGGCAAAGGAAGCCAGCTACTTCTGAATGTTCTCCGGTTGTTTTAGGCATCTCAACAATCGTTCCATTATGGAGTTCGTAACGGTTTATCGAATTTTCAGGATACCAGTCAATAAATTCATCGAAAGTGACTGGTTTTAATATCGCTTGAGTCATGGCGATCGCCCTTTATTTGATTTATGATATTATTCTTATATCCGTTATAACTCAATACGGTTCAGATAAGACAGATCCCCCCTAGCCAAGAGGGCGGGAACGGGGGCACCGCCCCTACAAGGGGGGGACAAGAAGTTGCTCAAAATCCCCCGACTATCAGGGGGGATTTAGGGGGATATCCGGGGAATTAACAGTGTTAACTGAACCGTATTGCGTTATAACTCACATCTTGCATCATTATCAAGAACAGGCAAGATGCCTGTTCCACAAGAAAATTAACTCTTTGTGGAACAGGCATCTTGCCTGTTCAGAAAAGGCTAATTGAGAATGGTGTAACATCTCAGTTATAATACATTTCTTTTATCTCAAACTATCGCCCGATCGCCAATCTATCAAACTAAAATCCAAATAAAATAGTGTTATGAGATCGATCGACGAAATCAACGATAAAATCAGCCAAGGCAAAGCCACAGTCTGGACAATCGAAGAACTCAAAACCAGAGTCAGAGAAACCAGCATTACCGAAGCCGCCAAACAAGTCGATGTGATTACCACCGGCACCTTCGAGCCCATGGAATCCTCCGGCGCCATCATCAACCTCGGCCATACAGATCCCCCGATCAAAATCCGGCAGTGCTGGCTGGACGGCGTTTTAGCCTACTCCGGCTTCGGCGCCGTAGACCTGTACCTCGGAGCCACCCAAGTAGCCGAAGACGGCGAAGAATCGCGGGAACGGGGCGGCGGACACGTCATCGAAGACTTAATCGCCGGCAAACCCGTGCAGTTGCGGGCTTTAGGGCAAGTAACAGACTGCTATCCCCGCGCCTCCTTTGAAACCACGATTACCCGCGATACCATCAACCAGTTTTATTTATTCAATCCCCGGAACGCCTATCAAAACTTTATTGTAGGAGTCAACGGGGGCGATCGCCCGCTGTTCACCTACCTCGGCCCCCTGCAACCGAACCTCGGCAACGCCGTCTATTCGAGCCTGGGAGCCATGTCACCCCTGCTAAACGACCCCCACCTCCAACTCATCGGCATCGGCACCCGTATCTTCCTAGGAGGTGCTCAGGGCTACATCACCTGGGAAGGAACCCAACACTTCCCGCTGCAAAAACGGCAGCCTAACGGGACTCCGATCGGCCCAGCCGCCACCCTGGCACTCATCGGCGACGCCAAACAGATGAACTCCAAATGGGTGCGCGGCTGCTACTTCAAAAACTACGGCCCATCCTTGATGCTGGGAGTCGGCATCCCTTTTCCTGTTTTAAACGAAACAGTCGTGGCGCACTGTGCAGTATCAGACAAAAAAATAGTAGCGCCGGTGGTAGATTTCTCTATCCCCCGGCGCGTTCGTCCCACATTTGGTTTAGTTAGCTATGCTCAATTAAAAACTGGTCGCATTCTCATCGAGGGTAAACCCGTGCGGGCCGCCCCGCTGGCGAGTATGTTTCTCTCGCGGCAAGTAGCTTTGGAATTGAAGCAGCAAATTGAAGCGGGTTTATTTACCCTCACGGCCCCAGTTGCTCCTCTATCTGTCGATCGAGTATTTCTTCCCCAAGATTTGTGGGGAGCCCAAGTCAGGATTGAATAAACAATTTGAGATTTTAGATTCTAGATTTTAGATTTTTTTGTGGAAGCACAAGGTCTTAGAAACCGGGTTTCTTGTCCCCGGCGTTGCTTGAAAGCTGAGGTTTGTTGTCAAGAAACTCAGTTTCCGATCCTTGCGAGTGCGTCCAGGATTCTAGATTTTAGATTGAAGTCTTCTGGTGAAAAACTGCACCCATGGGAAACTGATGCACTCACCGAAAATCTAAAATCTAAAATCTAAGAATCTAAAATAGTCTTATTCCTCAACAAGCTTAGGCTTCTTCACAGGCTTAGGAAGAGGTTCCTTGGGGACAGGCGGTGCTGCTGCGGACTTGATAGTAGGACGCCCTACAGGAGTACCGTCACCGCTGGGCTTAGGAGTAAAGGCACGCTTGTTTCCCCCTCCTTTGTAGCCACCACCGGGCGGCTTGCTACCGGGGGGGAATTTCCGCTTTTTAATCGGCAGGGCGCCAATATTGTTGGCCTGCTCAATCATCAGACTGTCAGCTTGCAATTTGACGTGGAAATCCCAAAAAAACCCGATCGCCTTTGTTCCTACATCCCCCTTGAGTTTCAACTTAAAAAACTTCATCTTGTCGTCATTCTTGCGAGGAGCTTGCTTGATTTTGACGATGAGATATTTTTCTTCCTCTTGCGATTGTTGATAAATCACCTCGCCTCGAATCGAAAAATAGCCATCTTCAACATCAGGTTCCGAGGGCGGCAAAGATGCAGTCGATGGTTCGCCGCCCTGCTCAATCTCCCCTGCTTCCTGATTTTCCTCATCAGAGGAAGTTTCGGGAGATTTTTTCAGGGTTTCCGGCTCCCAAACACCCATAATTTGGGCGTGCAAGTTGCCGTCTTCTTGCCTGGTGCGGGGATAGACCACCCACAGGTGTTCTTGTTCGAGATCCAGGTGATTTTTGACTAAACTCATAACTCTACCCAGCAAAACTGCGTCGATGGCAGTTCCGTCGGCAGCTATCAACATACCTCGGGTGAATTGCTCTTCAGATTGGGTGTAGCGGCCCCGCACTAAACCAACAGCTCGGTACTGTCTGGGTTCACTGGGAGGGGGAATGGGATGTTGGCGCATGACAGAGGGTATGTCATCATCATCGACCTGAGTTTCGTTAGTGGGAGGCTTGGGGGTTGGGGTAGGTACGACCGTGAGTTCAGTTGTCTTACCAGCAGATTCCGCAGGCGCTGCTGGCTCCGAGATCGCAGGAGCATCGCTGGGCTTTGGCTTTGTTTTGTCCCCATCGGGGGCAGAACTGTAGCGTGGTCGTTGCAGCGTATCCTTTGGCGCTGGGGCGTCTGTTGTCGCTGGGGCGTCCGTTGGCGCTAGGGCGTCATTTGGCGCTGGGGCGTCCGTTGTCGCTGGGGCGTCCGTTGGCGCTGGTGGTTGATTTTCGTCAACAGGTGCAGCCGACGCGGAAGACACGGGACTTTCGTCTGGTGTCTCGGGCACGGAGGCTGTAACTGCGGGCTGATTCACGGCGGGCTCGGTTGGCTGAGCCTTGCGAGCAGAAGTAGATTTGGACGATTTGGAAGACCGGTTGGGAGAGGGGTTCATAAAAACTCCTTGCAGCGGAGACACATCCCTTGAGGGAAATTAGGAATAAACTGAAGAAACTGATTTAAAAACTACTAGCACCCGACTTGAGGCTTGCGCCGGAAAGTTTGGTTTTGACCCGTCAACGCCAACTTTCTACTGCGCTACGAGCGATCCCGGATTTGCTGGCTGCTCTAATCCTTGTTGGCAAAGAGTTTGAGAGTTGCTAACCCAAGAATCGGTCGATCGCCCGAAAGCTGGCGTTGCTGGCTAATAGCGTTTAGGATATTCAGATACTTCAAGTCCGGACAATCTAGGATATATCCCGACATAGCGTGTTGAATACCTGAGCATCCAACCCGGCAATATCTCGCAATGATTTGAGGAAAATCCCCAAGGCGCCATTCCAATCTCTCTGGAGTAGCTTGCCTATTTTACTTAATCCAATTACCTAACGGGCTGATCCGCCATATTTTCGGTAATTTTGAGCTTAACCGCACTCTTATTGGACGAAAGCCACGTTCCTTGGGGCTGCGGGTCTTTGTGTCCAAAATAGTTTGGCTAGCGTGGAGTTGCGGGTCTGTTACCATATTAGCTGCAAGCAAAAGACTGGTTTGTGAATTGGGACTTTGAACTTAAGAACTTTTATGGTTGCATAGATCTGGTTAAATCGCAGACGCCCCTAGGCGATGGGTTGATTCTTAGAAAATAGTAGATTTTAAGTTGGGATAGTTGAATTATGGAAAAAGCAAACAAGGGTCGCGGGTTGATTACTGTAGTGGTAGTGCTTGCGCTCATCGCTTTTGTGGGATTTTCTCTGGTTCCAATTTTGGACAGTATTCTCAAGGGCAATCAAGCGCAAAGTCGATCGACTCCAACGCCAACTCAGACAGCCGCATCTAACGATAAGCAATCGCAGTTGCTGCAAGATCAGGTGAGAGGGTATGAATTGGTTTTGCAGCGGGAACCTGACAATGTAACGGCTTTGCGGGGACTTTTGCAGGTACGGCTGGAGTTGATCGGACAAGGAGTGGGGGCGATCAAGGATGTGGTGCCGACGTTGGAAAAGTTGGCTAAGCTGAATCCTGAAACTACGGAATACGGGGTTTTGCTGGCTCAGGCGAAGGAACGCACGGGCGATCGCGAAGGGGCTGCTGGGGCCTATCGGTCAATTTTAGCGTCTAAGCCTGGGGAAATTAAGGCTTTGCAGGGGTTGGTGAATTTGTTGTTGGTGCAGCAACGGCCGGAAGCTGCGATCGGACTGCTGCAAGATACGCTGAAGGCTGCTCCGAGTGCGAATCAGGCGAAACCGGGAAGTATTGATGTAACTTCAGTGCAGTTGATTTTGGGACAGGTTTATGCTATGCAGAAGCGCTACCCAGAGGCGATCGCGATTTACGACGAATCGGCTAAGGCGAATCCGAAAGATTTTCGTCCGACGTTAGCTCATGCGATCGTGTTGAAGGAACAGGGCAAAACAGACGAAGCAAAAACGCTGTTTGATAAAGCTACTGAGTTAGCTCCACCTAACTATAAAGATCAAATCAATCAGTTAGCTAGCGGCACTCCTTCGCCTTCTCCTGCGGCAGAAAAAGCGAGTCCCGATCCTGCTGCTTCTCCCAGTCCAGAACCGTCAAGTTCTCCCAGTCCAGAAGGTGCGCTACCGAAACCTTAAGGACATTTGTAGGGGCGGTACGAAGAGTTTCCGCCCCACGATTTTGAGTGAAAAATTTGATACTTTTAACTCAAAACTTCTTATTTTATTCCGAATTACAGATTAGAGAGTATCCGCAAAAATAACGATTATAAGGTCTGATCGTTCGGACTTCAGTCTTATGAAATTGATGCGGACTGAAGTCCTCACTACAAACCTAGGAAATCATCTTATGATTATAAGGTCTGATCGTTCGGACTTCAGTCTTATGAAATTGATGCGGACTGAAGTCCTCACTACGAACCTAGGACATGATATTATGAATTAAGTCAGACCTCGGAGGGAATTATGACCCAAAGCGTTGACCGCGTTGTTCTACCTCCTGCTTTTCCAGACCACACTCAATTACCAGAGTCGGATGGTACTTTTGTGAAGAATTTCCAGGAGCATCCACAAAGTTTAATTTTAACAGATTCGATCGACCCGATTTTGCAGCAGCGGCATCCTGACGGACAATATGCGATCGGTCAAGACTGCGGCATTTACTGGCGAGAAACCGAGCCACCGGAAAAAGGTGCAGAAGCTCCTGATTGGTTTTATGTTCCTAATGTACCTCCTAATATTGACGGTCAAATTCGCCGTTCTTACGTGCTGTGGCGGGAACACATAGCACCGTTAATTGCGTTAGAATTTGCCAGCGGGAATGGCGAGGAAGAGCGCGATCGCACTCCGTTGTCTCGCACCGAAGAAGGGGTAATCACGAAACCTGGCAAGTTTTGGGCCTACGAGCGGGTGATGCGAATTCCCTATTACGGCATCTATGAAATTAACAGCGGGCGATTAGAAGTTTATCGGTTGATTGACGGGTATTATCAACTTTTAGAACTGAATCAGCGGGGTCATTTTGCGATCGCACCTTTAGGCGTAGAATTGGGACTTTGGCAAGGCAGTTATCAGAATCAAACCATGCTTTGGCTGCGTTGGTGGGATGAGGAAGGTAATTTGCTATTGATTGGCGATGAAAGAGCTCAATTGGAGAGATTGCGAGGGGAACAACAACGGGAAAGAGCCGAACAAGAAAGATTGCGAGCCGAACAAGAAAGATTGCGAGCTGACAGTGCAGAGCAGGCACGACAAGCTGAATTTCAGGCAAGAAGGGCTGCAATTCCCCGGTTGTTGGGAATGGGTTTGAGTGCCGAACAGGTGGCGGAGGCGTTAAGTTTATCTGTCGAAGAAGTTAGGGAGGATGGTGGAGAGTGAGATAGTGGAGGGAAATTGGGGAAAAGGGCGATCGATCTTGAATTTGCTAGGAAGCGATCGCAACCAATGACAGTAGCACTAACTTTCTGACTCCGCAGGCCCAGCAACAGACTTGGCTCTCCCTAAACGATAAGCTGTGAGAGGACTATTCCGAATATCTGCTTCTATCTGGGCAATCAGTTCATCAAGTGCAAAATTAAGACTATCAAACTGCCGACAGACTTCGCGCATTTTAGCAACTGTCTGCTTTACTTTTTCGGGTTCTGGTTGCGGTTGTTGAGTCATAGTAGGTTCCAATCACTTTTAGCTTCTCGGACAGTAGCTTCTCCGGCCTCGGCTGTAGCTTCAGCTTGTTCTATCGTTTGAGTCAGTAGTTCTATGGTAGCAGTAGGAGCGATCGGCTGAAATTCCGAAATTCGCAGGAGCAGGTTAGAAAGGCGAGAATAAGAAGAAGTAGCTCGTTCTCTAATGTTTGTCAATTGTTCTAGCACAGAAGCAGTTGCCTCCGTTTCTCCAAATATTTCAAAAACAGATAGTTCAGTCGCTCCCGCTTGATTGATTAGCTGCACCAGTCGGCGCTGTAATTCTAGGATAATTGTAATAGTTCTATCGGGCAAATCAGCCATGAACTTTCTCCTCACTATCATCCAACTCCGCCATAAAATCGGCGGCAGAACAAAATTTAACATTTCCCTCAGCATACTCTTGACGAACTTCTGCCACCTCCTTGAGTAATTCATTGCGTCGCTGTTGTCGCAGACGATTTTGAAGAATATCTAGAAGCATGGCTTGATCTTCTAGTGATAAAACTTCTACAGCTTCAAGAGCTTGCTGGAATTGAGATGTCTGTGTCGTTTTACTCATATATAGCACTTCTAGGGGAGGTGAGGTATAGCTAGAACGTCTAAAAGCCTTACGCTACAAGCCCTAACCATTTAGTAAGTAGGGTGCGTCAGCCATTTGGTAATTAGGTAACAAACAAAATTTATTTAGGGCTGACACACCCTATAAATCAATACTTCCGCTCCTGCGGCTCAAACATCGTAATCGCCACCGGCATATAAGCCAAATCAATCCCCGCAGGCGAATAATAAGCCAGCGTATGCTTCAAGAACTTCTCATCATCCCGCTGCAAAAAATCTTCCCGCGAATGAGCGCCCCGACTTTCCTGACGGTTCAAAGCCGAAGTTAAAATCATTTTTCCCACGATTATCAAACTCCGCAATTCCAAAGCTTCCACAATTTCCGTATTCCAAGATTTACCCTTGTCGTCCAAGTAAACTTCTTGATATTGTTTTTCCAATTCCTCCAATTTATGCAAACCTTCCTGCATCAATTCGGCGCTGCGAAATACTCCGCAATACTCAGTCATCGTATCTTGGAACTTTTGCCGAATTTGATTAATTCGGTATTGTCCGGGACGGTCTACAAGTGCTTGAATTTGCTCTTGTGTTTCCTGAATATAACGCTGTTCGTCTACTGCGGGTAACTTGCGATTTTGGACAAATTGTGCTATGGTTGCGCCAGTAACTTTGCCGTAAACTACGCATTCTAAGAGCGAATTGCTGCCCAAACGGTTAGCGCCGTGAACTGACACGCAAGCTGCTTCGCCGGCCGCAAAGAAACCGTCTACCAAACTGTCAGCACTGCTGCGAACTTGTCCGCCAATATTCGTTGGAATTCCCCCCATTGAATAGTGAGCCGTAGGACGCACTGGCATCGGCTGGTCTACGGCATCAATTCCTAGCAAGCGGTGCGCTTCTTCCCAAGCAAAAGGTATTTTGCTCATGATTTTTTCGCGTCCCATGTGCCGCAAATCGAGGTAGATAAAGGGGCCGCCTGCACTACCATCGAGATTAATGCCTCTACCTGCACGAATTTCTAAGGAAATCGATCGCGATGTAATGTCCCTGGGCGCTAATTCCATCCGCGACGGGGCATAATTCGCCATAAATCGATCGCCCTCCGAATTAATCAAATAAGCCCCTTCACCCCGTACAGCTTCTGAAATCAACACTCCCACCGGATACAAACCAGTCGGATGAAACTGCACAAACTCCATATCTTCCAGCGGCAATCCAGCCATCGCCGCCATCGCCAAACCGTCTCCAGTCGAGGCGTAATCGTTCGAGGTGGTGTTGTAAACTCGACCGTAACCCCCCGTAGCAAACATCACCGCCTTAGCGCGCACGACGGCAATTTCGCCGTCTATCAGGTTAAACATAACTACGCCCTTGGCTTGGCCTGCTTCCAAAATCAGGCGCGTGACATACCACTCCTGATAGATGTGAACTCCACAACGGCGGAGATTGTTGACTAATTCGTGGAGGATGGCGTGACCGGTTTTGTCGGCGGCGTAGCAGGTGCGGCGGTGGGAATGTCCGCCGAAAGCGCGCTGGGCAATTCTGCCGTCTGGGAGGCGCGAAAACAGGACTCCCATGTGCTCTAAATCGATGATGACACCGGGTGCTTCGCGGGTGAGGATTTCTACGGCGTCTTGGTCGGCTAAATAGTCTGAACCTTTTACTGTGTCGAAGGCGTGGGCTTTCCAACTGTCATCTGGATCGACATTTTGCAGGCTGGAGGCCATGCCGCCTTGGGCTGCGACGGAGTGCGATCGAATCGGGTGAGTTTTGGCAACAACAGCTACCTTTAAACTTGGGTCAGTCCGGGCAATTTCTACGGCTGCGCGGCAACCTGCTAAACCGCCGCCAACTATTATCACGTCGTGTTCTAGCATTGTTTTTTAATTATTTTGAGTGTTCTGCTCAACTTATGGTGACGCAAAAAAAAACTTCCTACCAAAAGATCGGGAAGTTTTTTAACTTTTGATTTTAATCGAAAATCAAAATCTAAAATTTCAAATTCGACTAGCCGACGCTTTCGACAGACCTTTGATGGGACTGATTTCCCGTTGCAGAAGGTTGATCTTCGGTGGCGGGGTCTACAGAAAGCACTTCTATGTTATTGAGTAGAGTTGTCACGAAAGCAAACAGCAAGAATGGCAGAGACAGCACTAAAATCAAGCCAACTGTAGCCAAGGCGTAGATTTGGCGGGCGCTGCTCCAGAGGGCGAGTGCGGACGCTAGACTCAGGAAGATGACTATCAGCCAAACAATGATTTGACCGTAAATGTCGCCAAAGGTGAGGGTACATTTAAGGCGATAGTTGTGAATGTTATCCATTGATGCCTCGGGAGATTGCTATTACGACTTGTCGAAAAATACTTTGACAGTGCGTCAATGCCCACTGTGAATTTATAATTTTAGCTGCTACAACTTGGTTTTGGCGTTCTTTTAAACATTTTTATAGAAGTTTGCAACAAGACTTTATAAAATTTTACTTCTGACTGGGAAATTTTACCAAACCAGACTTAGGCACTCCGACAAAGAAACTGGGTTTTTTACTGTTTTGGCGCCTGTAACGAGTCTTTTCGCAAAAACCTGGTTTCTGACCCCCCGTGCGTGCAGGACTACGACAGAAAGGCACAAGGGGAAAGTATACTTTTTGACCGATCGCGATTTTTGTAAAGTAATGTTAAGCTGCATGGGTATGGAATCAACCTTTTCCAGAAAGAATTGGTTGAAAGCCGGAACCCGGAGCGGGAGAAATGAAAATCAGACTATTCATTACTCCAATCCTCGGACTTAAGGGTAGAGGTCGCTCTCCTTCGGTCAACTGTCAACTGTCAACTGTCAACTGTTGAAAGCGTTTTACCTGTGTTTTAGCCCATGTCTTCCGATCGCACATTAATGATTTCGCGCTGTTTCCTGGCTGGTGTGGGAACGCAGATGTTTGTACACCACCAGCAGCGGATTCCGCAAGAAAGTCCGGTACTGGTGGTGAGCAATCACCGCAGTTTCTTAGATCCTTTGGTGCTGACAGCAGCGTTGGGTCGATCGATCCGGTTTGCTTGTCATCACTACATGGGTCAAGTTCCGGTGATTCGGGAAGTTGTCACGAGTTTTGGGGCTTTCCCCTTGGAAGCACCGGAGCACCGACAGCAACATTTTTTCGCTCAAGCGACGGCGCTGCTACAAGACAGGGAGATGGTGGGGGTGTTTCCTGAGGGTGCAGAACCGATGGTGAACTTTACTCAACCCAATACCATCGGGAAGTTTCAGCGGGGATTTGCTCATTTGGCTTTGCGGGCGCCGGTGCGGGATTTGGCGGTATTGCCGGTGGCGATTGCTTCGATGGAGGAAAAGTCGGTGCGATCGGGTTTACCGCTGAAGTTGCTGAGTTTGTTCGATCCTTCCGAACCGTTGTTCGATCGCGCTGGGTGGCATCCTGTGATAGTTTATCAACGAGTTAATATTTTAATCGGCCGCCCTTACTGGATTACAGTCGATCGACAGCAGCAGTATCGAGGCAAAAAAGCCAAAGCAGTTGTGGCTGAACTTACAGAGCACTGTCAGGGGGAAATTGCACAATTACTCGATCGAGGGTGTGTTTAAGTCAGTTGACAGTTGACAGTTGACAGTTGACAGTTGATAGTTGACAGTTGACAGTTGACAGTTGACAGTTGATAGTTGACAGTTGACAGTTGACAGTTGATAGTTGACAGTTGACAGTTGACAGTTGACAGTTGTAAAAATGAGCAATAAATTACCAATTACCAATTGCCAATTGCCAATTGCGACCCTTCGGCTTCGCGAGCAAGATTACCAATCACCAATTACCAATTACCAATTACCAATTACCAATTACTAATTACCAATTACCAATTACCAATTACCAATTACCAATTACCAATTACCAACTACCAATTACCAATTACCAACTACCAATTACCAGATTAAGTTTAATCATGCCAACTGCTAACAATAAGGTTCGTTTTCTCAGCCCGAAACCGCCCAAACCCGATCGCCCTTTATTTGTATTTCTGCCCGGTATGGACGGGGGAGGTTTGCTGCTGCGATCGCAAATTCCTAAATTAGCTCCGCATTTCGACATTCGCTGCTTAGCTATACCGGCCGACGACATGGCTAGCTGGGAGGTACTGGTTAAGGAAACAATTGCCTTAATTGAAGCAGAAAAGAAAGCCAATCAGCGGCCAGTTTATCTGTGCGGCGAGTCATTTGGGGGCTGTTTAGCGATAAAAGTTGTTTTAGAAGCTCCCCAATTGTGCGATCGACTAATTTTAGTTAATCCAGCTTCTTCATTCCGACAACAGCCTTGGGTGCAGTGGGGTTCTCACCTGACTCAGTGGCTGCCGGCGAATCTTTATCCGCTGTCGGTAATCGGTCTGTTGCCGATATTAGCATCCTTAGGAAAGATTGGGCGGGACGATCGGCGAGCTTTGCTGGAAGCGATGCAAGCGGTACCGCAAAATACGTCTGTGTGGAGATTGGCGTTAGTGCGATCGTTTAATGTGGATGAAAATCAGTTGCGTGCGATCGAACAGCCGACGTTAGTAATTGCTAGCGGAGCCGATCGGCTGCTGCCTTCTATGGCAGAAGCGAAGCTTTTAGTCAAGGTAATTCCGAATCCTGAAATGGTGATGCTGGCTAATAGCGGTCATGCTTGTTTGTTGGAAACTGATGTTGACCTTTACGCAATTATGCAAGCTCGCAATTTTTTGGCAGAATCAGAAGAATATTTATCATTAGTCAGGAGTCATTAGTGAGCAGTCAGGGAGCATCTCATTTTTGTATTTTTTTTTAGTGCGAGCGTCCCCGCTCGCGAGCTATATTAAGACTCGCGAGCTATATTAAGACTCGCGAGCTATATTATTAAGACTCGCGAGCTATCTTAAGACTCGCGAGCTATATTAAGACTCGCGAGCTATATTAAGACTCGCGAGCTATATTAAGACTCGCGAGCTATCTTAAGACTCGCGAGCTATATTAAGACTCGCGAGCTATCTTAAGACTCGCGAGCTATCTTAAGACTCGCGAGCTATCTTAAGACTCGCGAGCTATCTTAAGACTCGCGAGCTATCTTAA